>SLIL01000249.1 GCA_007135645.1 Bacteroidales bacterium | reverse complement strand
TTGCCTGATGCCCGTTTTTCAAGACCCGGCCGGCATAAAGATGCTTTCTATGCTACACAGTGGTACCCCAAGCCTGCAGTATATGATTGCAACGGATGGAATCCGATGCCCTATCTTCACAGGGGCGAGTTTTACTCTGAATTCGGAGACTTTGAGTTGTTTCTTACGCTTCCCTCCAACTACGTAGTAGCTTCCACAGGGGTGTTGCAAACGGAAGAAGAACTGATTTTTCTGAATGATCTCTCTTTTCAAACCCGCATCAGCGGTCCCCAGTGGCGGGATATAGATGTTTTCCCAGCCTCATCCTCCCAGCTTAAGACGTTGCATTTTAAGCAGGAGAATGTGCATGATTTTGCATGGTTTGCAGATAAAAGATTCAGAGTATTAATCGATTCAATCACCCTGGATTCAGCTGATACCATCAACCTTTTTTCTTTCTTCACACACGATACAGCCCAGTGGTTTAGGGCAAACAGTTACATGGCCGATGCTGTAAGGTACATGTCGGACAAGCTGGGTGCTTACCCCTGGAGGCAGGTTACAGCCGTACAAACCATACATAGTGGAGGTGCAGACATGGAGTATCCGGCCATAACTGCCATAGGGAAGAGGGGTTCAGATATTGAACTGGAACGGGTAATTGTACATGAGGTGATCCATAACTGGTTTTATGGGATCATTGCCAGCAACGAGCGGCAGGAGCCATGGATTGATGAAGGGTTTACGACCTATTACGAGTGGAGGTTTTTCCAGGAAAAATATCCTGATCAAAAATTGCTGGGCCCATTCTCAGGTACTGCAGTTGCATCATTCTTTGGCCTGGCCCACCTGGATTATCAAGTTGCTCCTTACCTCTGGTATATGCTCAAAGCCGGCAGGCATCTCGATCAACCTCCCGGGGCAACAACACAAGAGCTTTCCATGCTTAACTATTTTGCAATGGCCTATTTTAAAGCTTCTATGGCAATAAGATACCTTGAGGAGTATTTAGGTACGGAAGAATTTGACAGGATCATGAGCCTTTTTTACCAGCAATGGAAGTTTAATCACCCCCAGGGTCATGATATCAGGCAAATTTTCGAATCCCAGGCACAAACTGATCTGGGCTGGTTTTTTGATGGATTGATCGGCTCCTCCAAAAAAGTCAACTTAAAGCTGGCCGGAATTGATCAGCAAGGGGACAAGCTTACCCTTGACATTGTTAACAGGGGAGACTTTGCCATACCTTTTAATGTGTCGGGAATACGTGATGGCAGGGTGGTTGAAAAAGTATGGTACAAAGGGTTTACAGGCCGTAATAAAGAGCTTCTTTTCCCGGGTGGCAACTATGACCGGCTTACGATTGATTATTCGCAAAGTTTGCCCGAAATAAACAGGCGAAACAGCATACGAAACACCTCCGGCCTGTTTAAAAGGCCTTTCTGGCCCGAGTTTCAATTTCTGGGAAGTATCAGTGAGCCTGAGAAACCAAGAATTTACTGGCTGCCTGTGTTGGGCTATAATGTTCATGATCAGATCATGCCCGGCCTGGCATTCTACAATTATGTTTTCCCTGCCAGTTCCACCGATATTTTCCTGATGCCCATGTACAGTACCGGCAGGGATGCTTTGAGCGGTACGGCGTGGTTGTACCAGGAGTTTTACCCCCAAAACCCTTCATTGCAATCCATCAGGGCAGGAGTAAAGGCAAAAAGGTATGGGTTGAGCCGTTCCAGGGAGCCCTTAGCCTATTCTCTGTTAAAAAGTTCTGTTGAGGCAACAATAAGACATCCCCTTTCTGATGATCGGGTACTGTCAAGGGTGGGATTCAGGAACTATCTGGTTTCGCGCGACAGGTATATGTTTACTCCGCAGGGTCTGATGGCAACCAAACAGGAATATTATGCCAACAAGCTGTTTTATATCCATGAGGATGAATCACTTTTTAATCCTTTCGGGTTTTATGCAGAAATACTACAGGCCAGAGATGTTTTGAGGACTCAACTGTCCTTCAATATGATGTTTCCGTTGCGCCCCGATCGTAAAGGGCTTCATTTGCGGCTGTTTGCAGGGTTTTTTCTGGATCAGCCAGATGGGCCCGACTCACCTGATTTCAGGCTAAGTCTGCAGGGGATCAGTCCGGCAAGGGTTGTGTTGTATGATGATGTTTTTCCGGGATTGGGTTATCGCCCCGGTACACTGGCTGGCAATCAAACCACCGTGGACTTTGGAGGGTTTCGGTTTCCCACTCCCCTGGGTTTAACATGGGATTGGCTGGTTGCCCTAAACCTGGATTATGACATTCCCGGCATTCCTTTCCGGTTATTTTTGGATACCGGAACTTATTCAGGTGCAGGTTCTGAAATACCTGGTACAGAACAAATTCCTTACTTAGGAGGATTACAGCTGGTCGTACCAGGAGAGATCCTATTGGTCAATTTCCCGCTGATTATTTCGGATGATATAAAAAGAATCGCCGAACTAAACAAGCTCGGCGATTATCATCAGTGGATAACGTTTACAGTGAATTTTGATCGCCTGAACCCCATGGACATCAGGCGTAATCTGCATCTTATACTTTTTTGAGTACGATCGAAATTTCAGTTTTGCGATTGTGGGGCCTCAGTTTTACTTTGCAGCAGCAATACAAGCCCAACGCCGCAATTGACGTTTTCTTGCAAGCACTACTTACCAAAGGTTTACTACTGAGAAGGCATCTTCCTCAACCTGTTTGTAATGATCTTTTGGATGTTCCCATGATATTCCGGGTGCCTTCTCACTCAGTTCGGCAATGCGTCGTTTTTTAATGTCAAAGATCATGACTCCGTTATAGTCATATATGGGAGGATAATAAAAGTGCGCAGTTACCAGGGGTTTGGACGGAGAAGGGTTCTGCAGGTGGTGGATACCATTAGAAGGCTCAAAGATTACCTCACCTTTGCGGTAGCTCTTGGGAGGATGGCATGACAACTGGGCATCATCTGGATCAAAGACAAAACTGGTTTCAGTGAGCAACCCTTTTAAAACAGCAATATATCCCCAGAAATTATTATGCTGATGAGCAGGTAGCTGATGTTCTGCGGGCCAAACAGTAAGAAATACTTTTATGGGGCCTTCCATAATGAACACCCGTCGATAGCTGTCCATAGGATCGTTGCCAAGGTAGGACATGTAATCAACACTGGAAAAGTCAAAGGAATTTAAAGTAGTTTTCAGAATGTTTGGTTCAATCTCCTTGTTTTCCAGTTGTTTTAGTTTTTCAATAACTTTTTTCATAGCTTTTTTTGAATTTGAGTATTTATATGTTTTTATCGCCTTTTCCAGGAAAAATCAGAGATGCTAAAGTTACAAAAATTTGAATAACTGCTGTGCTTAATTGCAGTGACAGGTGGATATGTTTGAATAGATTTTTTTACCCTGTCTGAAAGTGAATTCATATCTTTGCCCCAAAAAAGTTGAACAATAAACCATTGATATACTTTATTTCAGATGCGCACCTTGGTGTGCCTGACCATAAATCCAGCCTGGAGCGTGAAAAGTTATTGGTGCAGCTACTTGACAAGGCAGCTAAAGATGCTACTGAGATTTTCCTTCTTGGAGATATTTTTGATTTTTGGTTTGAATACAAAAGTGTGGTTCCCAAAGGGTTTGTGCGGTTACTGGGAAAGATTGCACAAATTACGGATTCTGGAATTCCGGTTCACTACTTCAGGGGCAATCATGATATGTGGATCTTTGGTTATTTTGAACAGGAACTGGGTGTTATCCTGCACGATAAACCCGTGGAGCGCAAGATCAATGGCAAACTCTTTTTTATTGCCCATGGCGACGGGCTGGGTAAAGGCGACAGAGGGTATAAAATTCTGAAAAAAGTATTCTCTTCACCCATAAGCCGCAAACTGTTTTCTTTTCTTCATCCTGGTTTTGGCACTTCGCTGGCTTTGTATTTCTCCAGAAAAAGCCGTATGGCAACAGGAAAAAAAGATGAAGTTTTCCTGGGGGAAGAGAATGAGCGATTGCTTGGATTCTGTAAAGAAATGGTGAAAATCAAACCCTATAACTACTTTATTTTTGGTCACAGGCACCTTGCCATGGACCTGCCTGTATCTCAAAATGCACGGTATATCAATACCGGTGAGTGGGTTAAGGATTTTTCCTATGCTGTATTTGATGGAGACCAGGTAAAACTAAAATTTTTTAAAAAAGAACAGAGGTGATTTTTTGATCATAACAAAAGCTGATTCAATCTTCAAAATAAAACCATTAGTGTAACATTTTCTTTGTTTATTCGTTAAACTATATTAACTTTGCAACAGGAAAATGGTAATGATATGGAAAAAAAGCATTGTACACTTTGTTTTGAATGCGAATTATTCAAGGGAAATATTCTGATCCCGGAAGATATTACGATCATGTATAAGTATCACTATTGCCTCAATTCGCAAGGCAGGTGGAAGGAGTGCAAACGATTCCTCACCAAAAACCTGTTTGGTTTTTGTCCGGGATTTGTAATGCCCAACTCTCTTCTTTCATTGGATCAGATCAAGCAAAAGGTAAGGGTCGAATATGTAGCCTGAAAAACTTCACCCCTTTGTTTATAATCGATTCTGCTAAAGGATTTCTGCAACAACAAATGTACTGCCTCCTGCAAAAACGAGGTCGTCATTGGTGGCTGCCTTTTTTGCTGCAGTAAGTGCCTCATTAACGCTTAAATAGCACTGGCCCTGCAATCCCAGTTTTTGTGCATGCTCCCGGAGCAAATTTTCATCCAGCCCCCTTGGCAGGTTGGGCCTGCAAAAGTAGTATGTGGCAGACTCAGATGGAAGAAGTTTCAGGATGGAGTTGAGATCCTTGTCATTCATCATTCCGAGAACAAAATGGAGATGATCGTGGGGGGTATTCCGGATATTATCCAGCACGCTTCTGATCCCTTCAGGGTTGTGGCCGGTATCGCAAATAACCAGCGGCTGGGTACTAAGTATTTGCCAGCGTCCCGCGATCCCGGTATTCATTACCACATTGCTAATACCTTCTTTAATATGCCCATCAGATAAGGTAAATTGTCCCTGGGAGCTTAATTGTTCTGCAGCTGCAATGGCGGTACAGATATTCTCCTGCTGGTAAGTGCCGGTAAGCGGGCATTCAACATAAAAGTGTTTTCGGTTGCCTTCAATATGAAGGATCAAATTAAGGGTATCGTCTGCGGACTTGGTACCTGCATGCACAATCTGATAGCTTTCCGCAACCAGGGTCAATGGAGCATGCATCCTTTTTGCCATATCCCTGATCACTTTCAGTGCAGTTTCTGAGGTGTTGCCTGCAACCACGGGAATCCCAGGCTTAATGATCCCAGCTTTTTCTGCTGCAATTTTTTCTACAGTATTGCCAAGCAGGTTGGTATGATCCAGGCTTACATTGGTAATTACTGATAGTTCAGGAGTGATGATATTGGTTGAATCCAGTCTTCCGCCCAGACCTGTTTCTATAACGGCTATATCTACATCTTCTCTGGCAAAATAATCAAAAGTCATTGCAATGGTCATTTCGAAAAATGATGGGCGGAGGGTTTCAAAAAATGATTTATGATGGTTAACAAAATCCGTGACAAAGTCTTCCGGCATCATCTTACCATTGATCCTGAAACGTTCCCTGAAATCTTTCAGGTGTGGGGAGGTGCAAAGCCCGGTCTTGTATCCTGCTTCCTGCAGAATGGAAGCAAGCAAGTGTGCTACAGATCCTTTGCCATTGGTGCCCGCAATGTGGATGCTTTTGAATTTTCGTTCAGGGTTTTCCAGATAATTGGCCAGCGCAATGGTATTGCTGAGGTCTGCCTTGTATGCGGCCGGCCCTATACGATGAAACATGGGAAGCTGTGAGAAGAGGTAATCCAGGGTTTGCTGATAGTTCATTCTCAGTTGAGCCGGATAAAATTGTACGTGATGGTACCGGTTTGTTCGTGGGGGGCATCATTTTTTACATCAAAACGTGCTTTCAGGGCAGCAGCTTCTGCAGCAGCCCATAAAACGCGGTCGCTGGTCGTTGTACCCCTTGCTCCGGCGGTTGCCCTGGTTACTTCACCATTACGGTTCACGGTAATAGCAACCACCACCCGGCCCTGTGACTGTGTGGTATATTCAGGAAGAGGTAAATGGTTGGCTCTCCGTCCGGTGAGGCTGAACTGGATTCCATCGCCCTGGCCACCACCCTCAGTGGCTGTGCCGTCGGTTGTTCCGTCAGGTCTTCCCTGATTTCCCGGATCGCCTGTGTCGCCCTGGTTCTGGCTGGTGGTGGTTTGGCGGTCCCTGCCAGGGAAAAGGGCATTGGGGTTCACCTGTGGCTCCGGATCGGGTTGTGGCTGTTGCTGGGTTGTTTCTTCCCGGGGTCTTGGTTCTTCCTGTTGAGTATCTTCACGGGGTTGCTGACGGTTATCCCTTGAGTCGGGAATGGCAATGGATTCTTCCGTGCTTTGAGTAGCAATATCTTCGGTTGCCTGGCTGGCCTGCGATGGCTGTGGCTGCGGGGGTGGGGGAGAAGAAGTGAGGGGCTGGCGATGACCCATACCCTGATCGGTAAAGCCCAGGTTTACCAGTACACCCTCCTCTTCAGGGAGGGGCAGTGGTGTGGTTAATCCGAAAAGAATAAACCACAACAATAGCGCACCATGAAAAATAATGGTGCCGAAAATGGCTCTGTTGTTGTATTTTTTCTTTTCTTCTTCCATATGGACTAATTCGTTTTTTTGATTATCTCCGGGGTTGTGTTGCAAGAATCACCCTGTGGTTGGTCTGAAACATGCTGTTGATGTTGTTTACCACATCAATAACACTTACAATGTATTGCACCGGTACACTCTGATCAGACCTGAGTACAACAGATCCCTGGTCCTGATTACCAAGTGCAACAATCAGGCCATTTTGCAATGCATCCAGGTCTACCGGTGTTTCTTCCAGGAAAATGTGGTTGTCGGCATTGATGTATACTGTTACGGTTTGCCTGGCCATGGTACGGCTCTCGCTGGTGGGCAGCAACAGCTTAATGGCGTTGGGGGCAACCAGGGTAGAGGTAAGCATGAAAAAGATCAGCAAAAGGAAAACAAGGTCAGACATGGAGGCCATGTTGAATTCTGCTTTCCGGGGATTTCTTAGTTTGATTGCCATGATTTTTTACAATTAAGAAGCAGGTTCGTGCAACAGGTCCATAAATTCAGTAGCCCTTGCTTCGAGCATGAAAACAACTTTTTCGATGCGCGCTACAAGAATGTTGTAGCAGATGTAGCCGATAATACCCACGATCAACCCGGTAATGGTGGTGATCATAGCTTCATAGATACCGCCAGCCAGCAATGCAATGTCAATATTGTTACCGGCCATAGCCATATTGTAGAAGGCTCTCACCATCCCCATAACAGTACCCAGGAACCCAAGCATGGGGGCTGCACCTGCAACCGTAGAAAGGAATGCAATGTTTTTTTCCAGCTTGGCAACTTCCAGTTTGCCCACGTTTTCGATGGCGGCATTGATATCGTTCAATGGTCTGCCAATACGTGTGATCCCTTTGGCAATCATTCTTGCCAGGGGCGACTGGTTGTTTTTACACAGCGACTTGGCACTGTCAATGCGTCCTTCATGGATAAAATCGCGGATATTGTTCATGAAGTTATACTCCTCTTTTGATGCCTTGCTGATGGCCATGTATCTTTCAATGAAAATGTAGATGGCCACCACTGAAAGAATAAACAAGGGGATCATTACTATACCCCCCTTTAGGGCCAGGGAGAAAAAGCTGAGTGTTTCTTCAGTAGGCATATCTGCTGCCAATGTATCTGCTACGGCCTGATTGCCCAGCTGCACCTGCAATAAAATCGATTTTATCATGAATAGTCAGATTTTTTTCTGTTACTTTTTTGGTTTAATAACTAATTATGACTGAATTTATTTTGCTGGTGCAAAATTAATAAATGTTTATAAACTCTTTCAGTTTCTTTGCGGGTTTAAACATTATTATAAACCTGTTTTTTGTTAATTTTCAAAATACTGATTTACAGGCAAGTGGAAAATTTATTATCTCTGTCAGTATGGCCATGTTCAGTAAAAAATTAAAGAAAATATTCAATAAAAATGCTTACCTTTGCATCTTGATTTTTTAACCTTAAATAAACAGAATAATATGGGACAAATTAAAGTTGCCATTAATGGCTTTGGAAGAATAGGAAGACTTACATTGAAGGCCGCTCTTGACAGAAGCGACATCAACATTGTAGCAGTAAATGACCTTACAAACAGCAAGACCCTTGCTCATTTGTTAAAATATGACTCGGTACACGGAAAATTCCCCGGTACTGTAGAGGTTGACGGCGACTTCCTGGTAGTAAACGGTAAAAAGATCCGCGTATATGCAGAGAAAGATCCTGCTAATCTTCCATGGGGTGAGCATGGTATTGATGTAGTGGTAGAATCAACAGGAGTATTCCGCAGCCGCGACAAGATCAGCAAACACCTGGAAGCCGGTGCGAAAAAAGTGGTTCTTACCGTACCTTCCAAGTCTGCTGACGATGTGGATGCAACTGTAGTTTTGGGTGTGAATGAAAATGATATCAAGCCTGAGCATAAGATCTACTCCAATGCATCTTGCACTACCAACTGCCTTGCTCCTTTCGCTAAGGTATTGAATGATAAGTTTGGCATTAAGCGTGGCTTGATGAATACCATTCATGCTTATACCAACGACCAGATTATCCTTGATGCTCCTCACTCTGACCTTCGTCGTGCACGTGCTGCAGCAATGAGCATCATTCCCACTACCACCGGGGCAGCAAAGGCTGTTGGTTTGGTAATTCCCGAGCTTAAAGGAAAACTGGACGGATTCGCCATGCGCGTTCCCACCCCCGACGGTTCTGTTGTTGACCTTACTGTTGAGCTGGAGAAAGAGGCTACCAAAGATGAGATCAATGCTGCCATTAAAGAAGCAGCAGAAGGTCCGATGAAAGGTATCCTGGAGTTCTGCACCGATCCTATCGTTTCTACTGACGTGATTGGAAATACTCATTCATCAGTATTCGACTCTCTCATGACCCAGGTAATTGAGGGTAACTTCATCAAAGTACTGTCATGGTACGACAATGAATATGGTTATTCCTGCCGTGTGGTTGACCTGATTGAAAAGATCGGTTGATTATCAATCTCAACATAAATAAAAAAAGGGTTCGTGTTTGGCGAACCCTTTTTTTATGCCTGATAGTTGATTAGAAAATACCCTTTGCGAAGAATTATTGCATATGATAAGCTTGCCTTTAGCCGGTAAAGGCCCTTTGTATACGCTGATAGTCCAGGTAATATAGAAGCCGAAGAGATAAACTGTTGATCTGTGGCTGGTTAAGAGTATTGGTAAAGTTGTCCCAGTAATTGCGGGTGATCTCACCAATAGCACTGTCTATATTGTTTTTCCATGCCAGGCTCAGCTGGCTGCCCGGGGCAAAATGCCAGGTCAGCAGCATATCAACAGTAAATGCGTTGTAGTTGATGTTGCTGATACCCAGATCATCATCCAGCCTTTCCAGTAAACCGTTCTCTGTAAGGTTGAAATAATCGCCGGTATAATCCACCACCGACCAGTAGTGACGCAGGTTCAGTTTGAGGGACAAACTGGTGTTGAATATGTAGTTTGCCCTGATGGTGTTGATCCACGTATCTGTATCCCTTTTGCCGAAGCGGATCAGATCTTCGTCCCGGCCTACAAAACCAATGTTGTTGATCTGGCCCGAATATCTGATTCCATAAGTGATATTCAGCCTGTCGCTGGCCCTGAATGTGGGTCTTACTTCAAAACCCAGTGTCTGCTGCCCGTAATCAGACAATATTTGCGCATAACTGATGTCCCCGTCAAGATAAACTCTTTTGCGGTAGTCTGTTGAATACAACAGAAACAGGTCATATGCCTGATCTGTTTCATAAAAACGACCCGGGGTACGTGGTTCAAAATAGTCGCGATTGCCCAGGGGACGGTAGTTGGCACGCATAAGGATAAAAAACCGTGTATCGAAAAGGGCCCGCATATTATACCCAATGTTGAAACCGGTAAAGGTTGAAGGATTGTATAGCTGGTTGTAGTTGACAGCAATTTCATTGCGCAGGTTCCAGAGTCTCCAGAAGGGGTCAAAAATGTTATAGGAAAAAGCTACTTTGTCCATAACCAGGTTGTTGTGGATCAGAAAACCCAGATCGTTGGGGTCATAAGTATCTGTGTAAACCAGGCGATTGTAGGTGTATTGCCATGTTCCGGCGGTTTTTCCGGCTTCAATGTTGTAGGTATATCCAAAAACATGATCTTTGCCTGTGTGATATTGCTGACTAACCGCTCCGCTTCCTCCTATGCGAAACTGATTGGAAGCATCCATGATCCTGAATTCGGTGCCTGAAACATTTGCTGTGTACCCATCTTCCGAGCCCAGCACATTGGTGTTGATAAGGCTGAAAAAGGAATTGTTGCGCAGGCTCTGGTCGGCAACCAGCACACTGTAGTTGGTGAAAGGCTGGGTGGTTATTTCGCGGCTTTGCCCGGTGATGGTATCTCTTACAATGGCATTACCGGGGGCGGTCATGGCATTGAACAGGCCCAGTCCCAGTCCCGAAGCGGTACGTCCTGAGATCTTGGTGGCATTGATCAGGCGCGTTTCAATGGGGTTCTCTTCTACGATCTCATAAACCTGGTCATCTTGCCTGAGTTGGGTGTAAACTGCCGAATATCCCCTTGGTCGGGTACCGATCCTCCTGGAATAAAAAAGGTCGGCTTTCCCGAAAAGCTCTGTTCCTTCAGTAAAGAACTGCCGGTTTTCATCGTATCTTACCTCATAAGGGGTAAGGTTGAGCACCCTGGCATCTGACTGAACCTGCCCGAAATCAGGGATAAGGGTCATATCCATGGTAAAGCTGTTGCTGATCCCGTATTTCAGGTCCATACCCCCGATGAAGGTGTTGCCCCATTGATCGCCACCCCCGTTTTTCTCCAGGTAAGAGGAAATATACGGGAATAAAGCCAGGCGAATGGGTGGGGTGATGTCATAAATGCCATTGAGCTGACCCATAAATGCCAGCACATCTCCCAGGCGACGGTTTACAAAATTCCAGCTCGACTGCTCCCTGGTGCGCCTGACCTCCCTCCAGAAGTTAATGCCCCATTGCTGCATCTCACCCTTAGGAAAGCGTAATGCCGAATAGGGGATCTTCATCTCGGCGGTCCATCCCTTATCATCAATGTTTACCCCGCTGATCCATACGGCATCCCAGTTTACATCCCCACGGCCACTTCCTGCTCCCGACATGTTGATGTCTGTTTGTACCCCGGATGAAGAAACCATAAACCGGAATCCATTGATCCCGTCATTGAACGGATTGATATCCACCCAGAACAGGTCTGCATTCACATTGTTGCCCGAATCGCGCGGGCCCAGCTCGGTAAGGATTTTTTCAGGTTCGGGATCGTGAAGGCGTACCCCGATATACAGTGCATCATCGTCATAGAGTACTTTTACCCGGGTCTCGAATGAGGCAGGTCGGTCGTTATGAGGTTCATATTGCTGAAAACCCGTGGCGATTTCAGCTTTTTGCCATTGGGCATCGTTGAGCAAACCGTCAATTACCGGTGGGGTATGGGTGCGTGTTGCTTTTAATTCGCGCAGCTGGGTTCTTGCCTCCAGCTTCGAAGGGATGCAAACCAGCACTAAAAAGATCAATTTCAGTGAGGGTGACAGGAATTTAAACATTTTTTCTCTTGTGTTTTACAGGGTGGCGCAAAGATAGAAAAGCTGGTCTTATCCTGAAGGCATTTACTTATTAATGCTTGTTAAATCAGTCCGTCGGGGAGTTGAATACTGTAAAGGCCGATCTTAAATGAAGATTGACTTGATAACTTTTCAGGAGGCATGTATCAGGATGTCAGTATCTTGCCGTGTTAGAACTGGTTTTTTTATGTTTAAATCAGATTAAAAGCAGGGCAATGTATGAAAGGTTTTTAACTTTGCAAGGCATCGTAATCTATCTTTCACCTTATTTGTTTATCAGATACCCTATGGTTTATAAATCACATCCTTTTCAGGGATATAACTCAAAGGACATCTTATATGCCAGGCTACACGCAATGCTGGCTGTGTTTTTTCCCATGCACCAGTGCATTAAATCGGGTTTGCCGGTCTTCTTGATTCTGGTTTTGTCTGTTACAGGCACTTTTTCTCAATCGGGTTCCGAAAGGGAACAGGTACTTCAACGGTTGGACGCCTACCCTGAAGTGTACCTCAGTGTGCCCCTTGCTGATTATACCCCGGGGCTTGCAAAACTGGCTTCGGTGGATTATTTTGACAACAACGAAGTATTTCTGTATGTGAACAGAATAGCCTTTAACTATATTCTTGAACAGGGAATTGCCTTTCAACTGCAAAAAAGCCCGGGTGATGCAGGCTTTGACCTTCGTATGGCGGATGTGGATGAAATAAAAAAAAGAGGCCTTACAGAAAGCTGGGACTTTTATCCTACCTATGAGGCCTATGTTGCCCTAATGTACCAGTTTGAGGAGGATTATCCTCATTTGGTTAAGATCCATAATATCGGGCAAACGGTCATGGGGCGCGATCTGCTTTTTGCTCAAATCGGCCCAGATATTGATAGCCCAAGGCCTGTTCCGCAATTTATGTACACTTCTACCATGCATGGTGATGAAACGGCAGGATTTATTTTGTCCCTGCGATTAATTCATCACCTGATAACGGGCTATGGTGAAGATGAAGACATTACCAATCTGATGGACCAGGTGGAAATATGGATATGCCCCAATGAGAATCCAGACGGAACCTATACCAATAACAATGCAACAGTGAATGGTGCAACCCGTGGCAATGCCAATGGTATTGACCTGAACCGCAATTATCCTACACCTCATCCTAATCCTCCCAGTCCACCCATTACACCCATACAGGTTGAAACACAGGCTATGATGGATTTTGCTGCTGAGCACAATTTCATTATGTCGGCCAATATGCATGGGGGGATTGAGCTGGTGAATTTCCCTTTTGACTGCTGGACTTCCTCCCAAAACGTTCATGCAGATCATGACTGGTGGCTGCTTACCATGCATGAGTACGTGGATACGGTACATGCAAATTCGCCTCCGGGCTATATGACTGGAATGGGCAACGGTGTAACCCATGGTGGCGACTGGTACGTGGTGTACGGAAGCAGGCAGGATTATTTTAATGCCTTTCATGCATGCCGTGAGTTTACCCTTGAACTGAGCAACCAGAAACTGCTCAATCCGGCCCTTTTGCCCGCTCACTGGGAATACAATTACCGTTCACTCATCAATTATATCCGGCAGGCAACCTATGGTATTCATGGGTTTGTAACCGATGCCGCAACACAGCAACCCGTTTTTGCTACCATTGAGCTGGCCAATTATGAGGCCTTTGGATCGCAGGTGGTTACCTCCATGCCTTTTGGTAATTTCAACAGGCCGGTTATTGAAGGCGAATATGATGTGGTGATTACGGCAGAAGGCTATGATCCGGCTACCCTCCCTTCACTTATGGTGCGCAATTACGAAAAACAAAAGATCAATATCCTCCTTGGGGAGAACACTCTTCCTTTATACGTCTATGCATCAGACCCTTCAGCCGGAACGGTAAAAGGAACAGGATTATATCCTGGAGAATATGAAGTTCTGGTGAGTGCACATCCTTTCACGGGATATACATTTTTGTACTGGGAGAATGAAGAGGGTGATATTGTTTCAGATCATCAGGAGTTTTATTACTCCATGGAGCATGGCACAACCACCTTTGTAGCTGTTTTTGACGATATCCCCACAGAATTTGCCGTTCATTTTGCCACAGGTACAGGGCAGGGGCAGGTTAGTGCCAGCGTAAACGGAGAACCGGTAAACAGCGGGTATATTGCGCCGGCAGGCAGCAATGTCTTTTTTGAAGCAGACCCCTCAACCGGATACAATGTGCTTTCCTGGAAAATAAATGGTGTACTGCTCCCCGACTTTGATCAGCAGGAATACTTCATCGAAGATCTGCAATCGGTGATCAACCTGTTGGTTAATTTCTCGGCCGTGGATTATTTGCTGACCATATCCCTGAATGATGATCAGGCAGGAGAGGTAATGGTTTCACCTTCGGGAGAAACATTCCAATATGGTCAGTCGATAACCCTTTCGGCACTGCCATCGCCCGGATATGAATTTAAATCGTGGATGCTCCCGGGGGGTGAAGTGCTTTCTTATCATGATGTTTACTCTTTTTCCATGCCTGCTCAGGACCTGGAAATTTTAGCCATGTTTGAGCTGTTAAGTGCCATAAGTGAGGTGAGTTTTGAAAACCGTGTAAAACTTTTCCCCAATCCGGCCAAAAATCAGCTCACCATTGAATCAGAATTCCCCATGGAAAGCATTGAGTTTATCAATGAACTGGGAATACGCGTACTGATGCATAAGGGCAACAACGAACAAACTCTTCAGCTTGATGCAGGCAATCTGCCCGCTGGTATATACCTGGTACATATTCTGGGGCCAGGATACTCAGTTACCAAAAAACTGCAGATGTATTAGCGGGAGTCCAATGCACAGGATAAAATAAATTTCCTTATCCCAGGATCATCCCAACAATAGTGGCACTCATAAGTGCTGCCAGGGTACCGCCCAGCAATGCCCGCATACCAAATTGCGATAATAACACCCTGCGTGTTGGTGCAAGTGACCCGATCCCACCGATCTGGATGCCAATGCTGGCAAAGTTTGCAAAACCGCAAAGCATGTAGGTGGCCATGATAATCGTTTTGGGATCGGCAAAAGCTTCGGCTTCCTTAAGGGCGGCAAGGCTCGTATAACCAATAAATTCAGTAAGGATAAGCTTTTCTCCCAGCAATCTTCCGGCCAGGGTAATATCGGGCAGGCTGATACCGATGAGCCACATGATAGGTGCAAAGGTATATCCAAGGATAAACTCCAGGGAGAGCTGTGAATACTGCCCGTTGGTAACATCGGCAATCCAGGGGTTAAGGTTGGTCCATGAGCCCACTTTGCCCACGATAAAGTTAAACATAGCAATAAATGCCAGAAACACCAGCAGCATTGCTGCAACATTGGCCGCAAGCTTCAGCCCTTCGGTAGTTCCATTGGAAATGGAGTCGAGGATGTTGCTTCCAATACGGTCTTTGGAGATTTCCATGGTTGTGTCGATCTTTTCCGTCTGGGGATAGAGGATCTTGGTTACCACAACAGCACCGGGAGCCGCCATAATACTGGCAGCGAGCAGGTGTTTGGCAAAGATCAGCCGCTGCACAGGGTCGTCGCCTCCAAGGAAACTGATATAGGCAGCCAGTACACCTCCGGCCATGGTAGCCATGCCACCTGTCATTACCAGCAGCATTTCTGATTTGGTCATGTTGGGCAGGTATGCTTTGATCATCAGGGGCGATTCGGTTTGTCCAAGGAAAATATTCCCGGCCACAGAAAGGCTCTCAGCCCCAGAAAGCTTAAGGGCTTTTGTCATCAGCCAGGCCAGTACATAAACTACTTTCTGAATGATACCCAGGTAAAACAACAGGCTGGTAAGGGCTGAAAAGAAGATAATGGTGGGTAAAACCTGGAAGGCAAAAATAAACCCATAGGTTTCGGTGTTCAGGAATCCGGCAAAGAGAAACTCGGTACCTTCTTTGGTAAAGTCCAGGATCACCACGAATATTTTTCCAACCAGCTCAAAAAAGTACTGAATAGCAGGAACCTGTAAAATTCCAAATGCCAGCAATACCTGTATCCCGAGACCAACGCCCACCAGTTTCCAGGATACCGCCCGGCGGTTTGAGCTGAAGATCCATGCAATGCCAATGAGCACGAGCATACCAAACAGCCCCCTGAGAATATTGGTGATGCCAAAGGCAAAGGTTGCCACCTCGGCAGGTTTGAACTCATAGGTGTGGATATACTGCTCCCCCCGGATAAGAAGGGTTGATTCAGAAAGTTTCTCTACAGTGTATATCATGGGACTCTCCGTCCCTTCGAGCATTTCACTGGTTAGGGTCGCCATCAGCTCCTTTTGATGGAAAAATCTGATCACGGGCTCCCCTTCCTTTGCCTCAAAAGCAACTGAATCAATGGTTGCCTTCAGATCACTTATCGTGGGGATCAGGATGAGCGTATCGCCCACCTTTGACCATGAACCGCTTCTGTCCAGATCCAGATGGCTCACCTCCAGATGAAAGATTCGTTCATCGGCATCAACGATACTTAAACCGTCACTTTCGGTAGCAGGGCGAATCTCTCCGGTTTCAATATTTTCAGATTGAATCAGTTGCCAGTTGCGCGCTATCTCGGCGGTAAAGGGGTCATTGGCTGTCTGGTTGCAAGATGCAAGCAAGATTATCAGACCAACTAATGCAAAGAATGGTTTTGAAAAGGAAAGGGTTTTTTCCATGGATATGTAGTTTAATTGGATATTTGTTTCTCTGTAATGCAAAAAAAAACAGGCGTTAAACAACGCCTGCAAACCTATTAAATTTTTTTTAAAGACAGCTACCTTTTCAAAAAATAATCAACTGCACAAATTAGCTGGTATAATGAGCGACTGATTATTCAGTAGTTATTTTTTTGATGATTTTCTTTTATTTATTTCGTCTCTGATCTTTGAAGCTTTTTCATAGGCTTCTTCATCAATGGCTGCCATAAGCAGGTCCTCCAGCTCTTTTACAGTGTAGCTTTCATAGTCGGCAGGTGAAAGGGGTTCTTCGGGCATGGCTGTCTCCTCATCCTGATTTTTATCTTCATCCTGCAGTACAATGCCAGCAGCACCCAAAATGCTTTCATAAGTGAAGATAGGGCATTTGAACCTAACGGCCAGTGCAACGGCATCAGATGTACGTGAGTCGATCTCCACTTCACGAATGCCGTCGAAGCAAATTAGCTTGGAATAAAAAATACCTTCGGCAAACTTGTATATGATCACCTCCTTTATAATGATGTTGAATGTTTGTGCAAAATTTTTGAGCAGGTCATGGGTAAGGGGCCTGGATGGTTTCATCTTCTCAAGTTCAATGGCAATGGCCTGCGCTTCAAAACTTCCTATAATAATTGGCAGTCTTCTTTTTTCACCTTCTTCTCCCAGAATCAGGGCATATGCCCCTGATTGCGACTGACTGTATGAAATTCCCAGGATTTCGAGTTTTATTTTTTTCATTAAACAACTACTGTTTTGATTCCTTTCCTGATTGACATTTCGTTAATTGCAATACCAAAATTTATTTGCAGTGAGCCAGGGTTGATTTAAGGACCTGTTTAAAAAAGTTGGCTCATCTGTTGGTCCTTACTACAAAATTAGCCTTTATTTATGATTTTTGCATATAAAACAACGATTTTTAATTGAGCTGTTGATCTGATTTTACTGGTAATCAGTTTCGTGTTGGCAAAAAAATCACTGGTTTTCAAATTTCCAGATGATTGTTACATATTCATTGACCTGGAGTTCTGTAATATTCATTATTAACCAATAAGAAGGTGTTGTGTTCAAATCTCAGGATGCAAGGAATGATATTAATTCGTCAGTTTTTAGCTGTTTGTCCTGTAATCTCTCCATTTAGGCGGGGAAAGAAATTTTTCTGTATTTCTTAAATAAATGTTAATTGATTGAAATTAATTTTTACTTTTGCCTCACACTTAAATGATTCCTAAATCAATCAAAACACATTGTTTCATTAAAAATTAAGGAGGAACAAAATGCCGTTAATCTTTTGGTTAGTGCCGTTTAGTGCTGCATTAGCGCTGTTGTTTGCCTGGATATTTTTCCGGCAAATGATGCAGCATGACGAAGGCACCGAAAAAATGCGAAAAATCGCAGAGCATGTGCGCAAGGGCGCCGGAGCTTATTTGAGACAACAATACAAGGTAGTTATTGTTGTCTTTTTAATTATTACAGTGATCTTTAGCATCCTGGCCTATGGTCTTGGGGTGCAAAACCCCTGGGTACCATTTGCATTTATTTCAGGGGGATTCTTTTCTGGTTTGGCGGGTTTCTTTGGGATGAAAGCCGCCACTTTTGCATCGGCAAGGGTTGCCAATGCCTGCCGTACATCGCTGAACAGTGGCTTGCGCCTTGCCTTTCGCAGTGGCGCAGTTATGGGTTTGGTGGTAGTAGGGTTGGTACTGGTTGATATCTCCCTTTGGTTTATTGCCCTCAATATTTTCATTCCCGAAACAGCTGATGGATACAAGCTGATGACCATTACCGCCGTAATGCTTACGTTTGGAATGGGCGCCTCCACTCAGGCATTGTTTGCCCGTGTTGGCGGGGGAATCTATACCAAGGCAGCTGATGTGGGTGCCGATCTGGTGGGCAAAATCGAGGCCGGGATCCCGGAGGATGATCCGCGCAACCCGGCTACCATTGCCGATAATGTAGGTGATAACGTGGGCGATGTGGCAGGCATGGGTGCCGATCTGTTTGAATCCTTTGCCGCTTCCATTCTGGCAACTGCATTGCTGGGTGCTGCAGCATTTATCGGGCATGGGCTTGATATGCAAACCAATGCAGTAATTGCCCCCATGCTGATAGCGGCAGTGGGCACATTGTTATCCATAGCTGGTGTTTTTATGGTAAAAACCAAAGAAGGGGCAACCCAGAAGCAGTTGCTGCATTCTCTGGGTTTTGGGGTAAACATCAGTGCCGTTTTGATCGTGATCTGTTCTTTCCTTATATTGTATTTCCTTGGCTTGCCCAACTATGTTGGGATCTGGGGTTCTATTGTAATTGGTTTGCTTGCCGGTATTGGCATCGGGCAGTCTACTGAGTATTTTACTGCTTCGGCATACAGTCCTACCCGAAAAATTGCTGAAGCCAGCAAAACTGGTCCTGCAACAGTAATTATTGCTGGTACCGGTACCGGACTAATTTCTGCTGCAGTTCCTTTGGGCATTATAGTTATTGCTATTACGCTGGCGTATTCATTTGCTACCGGATTTAGCTTTCATGTAGAAAATCTTAATTTTGGTTTGTATGGAATTGGGGTAGCTGCAGTGGGAATGCTTTCCACTCTTGGTATAACCCTTGCTACCGATGCCTATGGCCCCATAGCCGATAATGCAGGAGGAAATGCCGAGATGTGTGGGCTGGGTGCTGAAGTGCGCTCGCGCACCGATGCGCTGGATGCCCTGGGAAATACTACTGCTGCAACCGGAAAAGGTTTTGCTATCGGAAGTGCTGCTCTTACTGCATTAGCTCTGTTGGCCTCTTATTTCGAAGAGGTAAGAATGATGTATGTGAAGTTCCTGGACATGCCCAATGAACTGATTAATGGTGTTCCTGCCATTGAAGCAGCATTCATCGATTTTGTATATCATTTTGAGATACATCTGATGAACCCCAAGGTGATTGTAGGGATATTTCTGGGCGTAATGGCCGTATTCCTGTTCAGTGGTATGACGATGAACGCTGTGGGGCGTGCCGCACAAAAGATGGTGGACGAGGTGCGCTGCCAGTTTCAGACCATTGAAGGTATATTAACGGGTGAAGTGGAGCCAGATTATGCCCGATGCGTTGAAATATCAACAAAAGGAGCACAAAAGGAAATGATGTGGCCATCACTGGTTGCCTTGTTTATACCGGTTATTGTGGGTTTGGTTTTTGGTGTGGCGGGTATTACAGGACTGCTCATCGGAACCATTTCCAGTGGCTTCGCACTGGCTATTTTCATGGCCAATGCCGGTGGGGCCTGGGACAATGCCAAAAAGTATGTGGAAGAAGGCAACTTTGGAGGGAAAGGCTCAGAAAACCACAAAGCTACCGTTATTGGCGATACGGTGGGTGATCCCTTTAAGGATACCTCCGGGCCCAGCCTTAATATTTTGATTAAACTTATGGTAATGGCTTCCGTGGTAACGGTGGGTGTTGCCGTTAGCTATAGTCTGTTTTAGCAGAATGATCCTTTACAGGGAAAATTGAAAAGCCGCTCCTTCTAGTTTGCAGGAGCGGCTTTTGAGGTATTTAGAAATTGCGTAATTCTTTGGTGATCCTGCTTTAATCCTGTTGTGCGTATGATTCAATGGGTTCACAGGTGCAAACCAGGTTTCGATCGCCGTAAGCATCATCAATACGAGTAACAGGGGTGAAATACTTGATCTCCTCTGACCATGGCATGGGGAAAGCAGCTTTTTCACGGCTGTAGGGCATATTCCATTCTGATGCGGAAACCATCCTGGCCGTATGGGGAGCATTTTTCACCACGTTGTTGTCCTTGTCGGCATTGCCTTCTTCAATTTCGCGGATCTCTTCGCGAATGGCAATCATGGCCTCAATAAACCGATCCATTTCAGAAAGGGGCTCGCTCTCAGTGGGCTCTACCATCAGTGTGCCCACCACGGGGAAGGCTACCGTTGGCGCATGGAAGCCATAGTCCATCAGGCGTTTGGCAATGTCAATGGCATCAATGCCAGCGGTTTTCTTGAATGGATTACAATCCAGGATCAACTCGTGTGCTGCCCATCCGTTTTTGCCGGTATAAAGAACTTTGTAATGTTCTTCCAGTGACGATTTGATGTAGTTGGCGTTGAGTATGGCAATTCGTGTTGCTTCGGTTACTCCTTCACCTCCAAGCATTTTAATATATCCATAGGTAATAGGCAGGATAAATGCGCTGCCAAAAGGTGCCGCGGAAACCGCATGGATCCCTTCTTCACCTCCTGTTTTTGTCATTACGTGTGAAGGGAGGAACTTCACCAGGTGCTCAGCCACTCCAATAGGGCCAACACCGGGGCCACCGCCACCATGGGGAATGGCAAATGTTTTGTGCAAATTCAGATGGCAAACATCGGCACCACAAATGGCCGGGTTGGTAAGGCCCACCTGGGCATTCATGTTCGCGCCATCCATGTAAACCTGCCCTCCGTTGTCATGAACAATCTGGGTTACTTCCAGGATGTTTTCTTCAAACACTCCATGGGTAGAAGGATACGTAACCATGATAGCAGCCAGGTTGTCTTTGTGTTGCTCTGCTTTTTTCTTCAGGTCATCAATATCGATATTTCCTTTATCATCGCACTTAACCACTACAACTTTTGTTCCGGCCATTACCGCACTTGCAGGGTTGGTGCCATGGGCTGATGAAGGGATCAGGGTAACATCGCGATGTCCTTCGCCACGACTTTTGTGGTAGGCCTGTATCACGGCCAATCCGGTGTATTCGCCTGATGCGCCGGAATTGGGCATAAAGGTAAGTGCTGCAAACCCGGTAATTTCGCAAAGATCTTTTTCCAGTTCACGGATCAGCTCCAGGTAGCCTTCAGCCTGATCAACAGGTACGAAGGGGTGTATGTTGGCAAACTCGGGCCAGCTCAGATGGAACAATTCGGCAGCAGCATTAAGTTTCATGGTGCAGCTTCCCAGGGGAATCATGCTGCGGTTGAGCGCAAGATCCCTGTTTTCGAGCTTTTTCAGGTAGCGCATCATTTCTGTTTCTGAATGATAAGAGTTAAAAACAGATTGCTCCAGGAAAGGTGTTTTTCTTTCCAGTTCTTCTGGCAAAGTAGTGATCTTGCTGCATTCAACCGGGTCACACACAAAAGTCTTAAATTCCTTGTGGTTTGCAATGGCAAAGATCTCCAGCATCACATTGATGTCTGCCAGGGTAGTGGTTTCATCAAGGCTGATTCCGATATTTTTCTCATCAATAACCCGGAAGTTCATATCCTTTGCTTCGGCCATTTGCTTGATAGTGCCGGAAAAAACATTTTCAGGCAACTGGACTTGCAAGGTATCAAAGAAGTGGGTGTTCACCTGCTTATAGCCATATTTCCCGATCTCTTGTGAGAGCACCCCTGTAAGGATATTGATATGACGGGCAATTTTTTTCAGTCCTTTGGGTCCATGATATACGGCGTACATGCCAGCCATAACAGCCAGAAGCGCCTGGGCCGTACAAATATTGGAGGTAGCTCTCTCTCGTTTAATGTGCTGCTCGCGGGTCTGGAGGGCCATTCTCAGGGCTGGTGCCCCATTTCTGTCAACAGATACCCCGATAATACGCCCGGGGATCTGGCGCTTAAACTCTTCTGTAGTAGCAAAGAAGCCCGCATGTGGACCACCATAACCCATAGGCACGCCAAATCGTTGTGATGAGCCAATCACAACATCGGCACCCCACTCTCCCGGGGGGGTGAGCATGGTAAGGCTGAGCAGGTCTGCTGCAACTACCAGCTTCATGTCAGCAGCTTTTACCTTCTCAACGAAAGGTTTGTAATTGTGCACACTTCCCCTTTCATCAGGATACTGAATAAGGGCTCCAAAATAGGATTGATCAAAAGATGCTTCTTTGCATGATCCGATTTCAAGATCTATACCCAGGGGCTCAGCCCTGTTTTTCAGCACATCAATGGTTTGTGGGAAGGTTCTTTCAGAAATAAAGAATTTGTTGACATTGTTCTTCTGGGCTTGCCTGGAGCGGGAATTAAACAGCATGATCATGGCCTCGGCAGCGGCAGTAGCTTCATCAAGCAACGATGCATTGGCAAGTTCCATGCCTGTCAGATCGCTGATCACCGTCTGGAAGTTCAGCAGGGCTTCCAGCCGCCCCTGCGAAATCTCAGCCTGGTAAGGGGTGTAAGCAGTGTACCAGCCCGGGTTTTCCAGGATATTGCGCTGGATCACCCCAGGGGTAATGGTGTTGTAATACCCCATTCCGATATAGGTTTTGTAGATTTTGTTTTTGTTCCCCAGGGATTTGAGATGATTCAGGTATTCGTATTCGTTTAATCCTTCAGGGAGGTTTAATTTCTCCTTCAGCCTGATAGCTTTGGGAATGGTTTGATCTATAAGGTCGTCAACAGACTTTACCCCGATCCTGCCGATTATCTTCTCAATATCTTCAGTACGGGGGCCATTGTGGCGGTTAATAAAATTGTTTGTTATCATATTTGAATCAGGTTTAAAAGATTGATTTAAGAGCGGAAAACAGTTGTATTTTGATGTTGATAATTTTTACTCAGGTAACAGCGGCCATGTTTTTTTGTTTGACTTAAAAGCATGTTTAAAAAACCCGGTGCAAAATTATTGAAAATAATTGCACCGGGTTCATGAACATGCTTAAAGGAATTATTTAATTCATGTTTTTTTGAGCGAATTCCCTTCCGGCTTCCAGTGCTTTGAGATTAAGGTCTACCAGGTCCTGCCCTTTTCTTCCAAAAAAGAAGACAATGGCATTTTTGATTTTCTCGTACTCCAGGTCAAGGAAAGGCGATGCAGCCCCCAGCATAACAATATTGGCAGCCTTGATGGTCCCCAGTTCAGCAGCAATGGATTCGGCATCCAGTGCAACATGGTGTGGTAGTTTTCCGATTTCGGCCATCAGGTCTTCTTCGTTGGGGTAATCGGGAATATTGATATATGGTTTGGTATTGGTAACCACCCAGCCTTCGGGGCTTAAGAAAGGAAGGTAACGCAGTGATTCCATGGGTTCAACCGAAAGGATCATGTCGGCCTTGCCATGTGGAATAAGGTCAGAGGCAATGGGTTTGTCAGACAGGCGGAGGTTACTTTGCACATCCCCGCCCCGCTGGCTCATTCCGTGCACTTCTGCCTGTTTGAGATAAAGTCCTGTTTCTACCGCGGCATGGCCAATAATGGCAGCAATGGATAAGATCCCTTGTCCGCCAACTCCGGCTAATATTATGTCTTTCTTCATTATTGCTATTTTAAGTGTTTTGATAAATGGATGATGGGTCAGGATTTTTCTTCTTGTGCCTTCGCCTTGAATTTCTCGCGCATGCGCTTGTTAAGGGTCTGGATGCATTCGCGGCGTGGGATGATTACACTCACTCCGTCGTATTCAAGTTCTTCGCGAATTACAGCCAGATTTTCTTCATGCTTTTTGGATAAAGGCTTGATTATGCGGATATGCTCTTCTTCCACTCCCAGGCCACGGCAAATATCTTCAATTTTGCCTAGGGCCGAGGAAGGCTGGCCGCCGGTCATACCGGTAGTGGCATTGTCAAGAATGAAAACTGTTATGCTCGATTTGTCGTTTACCGCATCCAGCAATCCAGTGATTCCCGAATGGGTGAACGTGCTGTCGCCAATAACTGCTACCGAGGGCTTCAGGCCTGCGTCGGCTGCCCCTTTGGCCATGGTAATGGATGCGCCCATATCAACACAGGTGTTGATGGCATCGTATGGGGCGAGTGCTCCAAGGGTGTAGCATCCAATATCAGCGAAAACGCGTCCTTTGCCGTATTTCTCCAGCGCTTCGTTGAGGCCGTTGTAGCTGTCAATGTGTGAGCAGCCCTTGCAAAGTGAGGGCGGACGGTTGGATACCAGCGAAGGGATAGGTGTTAACTCCGGGATGTCGAATCCCAGCGCTTTGCCCACGATGGCGGGGTTCAGTTCCCCATCGCGCGGGATACTGCCATCAAGCCGTCCCTTGATCTTTTTCCCTTTGTTAAGCAATCCTTTTAATAACTCTTCCACCAGCGGGTATCCTTCTTCAAGCACAAGGATGGATTCGCATTCGTCGTAAAGCTTCCGGATCATTTCTTCCGGTGCCGGGTATTGAGATACTTTTACTACAGGGTAGGGGATATCCCTTTCGGGATAATTTTCCATGAGGTAATTGTGGGCCAGGCCACAGGCAATAATGCCCATGCTTTTGTCATTACCTGGAGTATAGGTATTGTAAGTTGAGTTTTCTGCTTCCTGCTCAAAATGGACCTGATTTTCCAGCAAAACCTTATACTGTTTCCTGGCGATTGCCGGCAGCAGGATAAACTGTTTGAGGTTTTCAGGAAGTTTGAGTTCATTGGGCTTCCTGGATGATTTTCTCTGTACCCCGGCCCTGGAGTGGGCCAGACGGGTGGTGATGCGCATCATTACAGGCACCTGGAATCTTTCACTCAGATCAAAGCCATAATGCACCATGTCATAGGCTTCTTGCTGATCGGTAGGTTCAAGGATAGGGATCATGGCAAACTTACCGTAGAAGCGGGAGTCCTGCTCGTTCTGTGATGAATGCATGGATGGATCATCGGCCACAACGAAAATGATGCCTCCATTGGCACCGGTAATAGAAGAGTTGATAAAGGCATCAGCAGCCACATTGAGTCCTACGTGCTTCATGCAGGTCATGGCTCTTTTGCCGGCATAGCTCATGCCCAGTGCCGCTTCGGCAGAAGTTTTTTCGTTGGCGGTCCAGGTGGCTACAATCCCTTTCTCCTTGGCCTCCTTGCTGGAGATGACGTATTGGGTGATTTCGGTGGAGGGAGTACCCGGATAGGCATAAATGCCCGACAAGCCGGCATCAATGGCAGCTTGTGCAATCGCCTCGTCTCCCAGTAAAAGTAATTTTTGCATAAGGGTGATATTTAAGAAGTTAGTTTTGTTTTGATAAATTTATGTTGTGCTGCAAAACTAAGAAAAATAATGCTTTTGGACAGGGCAATCAGAGCTGAAAACATAAAAAAAGAAATATCTTTTTCAAAAGGTCGTTATTCAATAACTTTGCATGCTTTTACCAGTCACTAACAAACAATAATAATAAATCCTTTTACCTATGCATCGCATCGTGTTACTTTCGCTTTTTGTAATGCTGTTTTCCTCTGGATTGATAGCGCAGTCTGAAAACGGAGAAACTGTCCGGGAACTGAATGACACTGTTCAGTTACAGAATGACACCATCCGTGCTCAGACTGACACCATCCAGCCCATTGATTTTACTCCGGATACAGCATCTGAGTATTTATTGCAGATGCTTGAAAAAAAGAACTTCTGGAGGCCCGAAGGGGATACCATCAGGCTGTCTTTGTCCAGGCTGGTGGATCACTTTAAGGAGCCATATGATAGTGTGCGTACCAGGTTGCTAAGGTTTGAATACGACTCCATTGTGCTTGAACCTGCCAGTCTTGTTTCAAGAGAAAGAGTATCCATTCGCTGGTTGAATGATTCCACGTTTATTAACAATTCGGTTCCTCCCGAAAGAGAACCCTTCGACACGATCATAAACATTGTGGTGAAACCAATTGATACAACAGCCATAAACTTCCGGCACGGAATCCCTGGTTTGCAGCTTTTGGTTGATTCGGCAATGGTAATTCGTGACACCATTATTCAGGTTAATATAGACTCCTTGTATCTGGAATCACTTAATATTCCTTTGCACCGGGTCGAGAATAACCGCATCGTGCCTCCCTTTGTAAGACCGGCACCCAACAGAACCACCACGTTTAATACTGATTCCACCCAGGTTGTTATCACAGAAACCGACCAGGTGATCATGGGCGCCGAAGGATCACCGTTTTATATTGTTTCCAGCGAGCAAATGAATGACTCGCTCAAATATGCTGTCCATACGCTTTTATCTTACAACTATGCAAGGGATTCGCTGTTGCTGTTTGTGAGTGATGTAAACGGATCGCAAACTCCTTTCTGGTTGTCGGGCAAGAGAGATGAGATGCGAAGGCTCTGGATAAAAAACATGGAAAACGACTCCATAACTATTTGGATGGGAAATCCGGCCCGCAATGAGATCACCCTGGTGCTGGAAGAAAATGTGAGTGTGGAAAGAAGACAAAAATTGAGTGCTGATAACATCCCCATTACCACCCAAAGGCCATCAATGGAGCTGGCAACCCTTAAACCGCTTGATGAGATCCCTGTTTTTTGGAGGTATGGCTTGTCGAGCTCGTTAACTTTAAATCAGACTTATTTATCCAACTGGGCCAGGGGGGGGCAGAGCTCTTTTGCTCCCAATGTTGATATCCGGTCAACCGCAGATTATACCAACCAGCAACGAAAAATCCGATGGAACAGCGAAGGGCGTCTGCGATACGGTAGTATCTGGACCGAAGAGCACGGGTTTCGCACCAATACGGATAACCTGGAGTTCAATTCGCAGTTCAATACAGACCTGCGCGAGAAACTGGATTTCAGCTCCACCTTTTATTTTAAGACCCAGGTGGCAAAGGGGTACAACTATCCCAATGATTCGGTGGTGGTTTCCAGGTTCTTAAATCCAGGTGCTATGACCATTGGTGTGGGGGTTGAGTACACTCCGATTAAAGACACCCGGATCAACTTTGCTCCTTTATCTTACCGGAACACCTTTGTGCTTGATACTGCTGCCATCAACCAAACAGCGCATGGTATTGATGCTGACCAAAGGTCGAGGCAGGAAATGGGGGGGCAGCTGGTGATAAGAAACCGCACCAATATTACCGATGGCTTAAGGGTTACTAACGCCATCAGATTGTTTTCCAGCTATCTCGAAAAACCACAAAATGTTGACCTCGACTGGGAAATGAATATCGAGAAGCGCATCAGCTGGTATTTCCTGGTGAGGGTGAACCTTCATGTAATCTATGATGATGATATCCGTTTCCCCGTGCTGGATAGCGCTGGTGATCCTGTATTGCTGCCCGACGGAACACCCAGAAAAGGACCCCGTACGCAGTTCAAACAGTTTCTGGGGCTTACACTGGCATTTACTATTTGACCGGCGTTTGGTTTTCTGATCCAAGCATTTTGTAGGGACAGGGCTTGACCTGTCCCGTTGTATGTTGAGATATTTTGGGGAGGTTTTGGGAATTGGCTGTGAAAAAAAGCCTCCGAAAAACCCTACCAATCCCAATCATTTATTAAACCTGCGCTGGATGCTTCTGGATTTTTCGGTATTTCCCATTACCCGGTACAGCTCAAAAAGCTTCAGCAAAACCACCTGGTCGCGGGTATCAACCTGGTAAGCTTTGTCAAGCCAGCGTTCGGCTGATCTAAAGGCCTGCTCCGACAGGGCCATTTCTTCCATTACCCGGATGTTGCTTTCAAGTGTTCGGGTGTTTTCTTCAATCTCCACACCAATGTTGAAATAGCAGGTAGCGATGTTCAGAAAGATCATTGGGTCTTCAGGTTTCAGCTCAGCAGCACTCTTGTATGCTTCTATGGCCTTGCGGAATTGACCGTTTTTCTGATAAACAAGCCCTTTGGTGTAAAAAAGGATGTGCTCTTCGGGGCTTTCTTCAATGGCCTGCTTGATTAATTCAATGGATCGCTCGGTATCACCCTGTTCAAATAACAGGTCTACCATTAACAATACCAATTCCTCATTGTTGTCGTATTTGGATATGCCATCCAGCAATACTTTTTCTGCTTTGTCAACATCCTCGTTTTCAATGTGTATGGTAAACAACAGGTGCGAAACATTGGGCGAATAATTATTTTCGTCAAGTATTTCGAGATACTTAACTGCTTTGGACATTTTTCCCGCGTTATAAGCAGCAAGTGCGGCATTGTAGTAGAGGTTGTAATCCTTATCAATGGTCAGAATTGGGCTCTGGGATACAGTAATTGCTTTTTGAAACCGGGTGAGTGCCTGTTCAAATTCTCTTTTTCTGAAATGCTCTTCTCCCTCTTTGTTGAGGTTGTTGATCAGGATAATATATTTGGGGGCGATCTGCCTGTCGAGCCTGCCCCGCCCATCCAGTTCCATTGCTTTTTCAAAGGACTCCCATATCACGAAAAGCTGGTCGGGGTAAAGCTGGAATCTTCTGGAGTCGTTGTGTCTTTTCCCCTCTACATAGGCATTATGAGCAAGAAGTCCTCTTGCATACCAGGTCCTTGCCCATTGTGAGGACTCTTCATCTTCATTGATCATCTGTTCCGCTACCTCTTTGGCTTCGGGGTAGTTGTTGGCCTCAATAAGGTGGAATATTCCAATCAGACTGCTTCTTTGCAAGGGAGTAAAAACAGCACATCCTGATAAAATTAACAAAAGCAAGGGGAATAGTAAGCGCTTCATCTAAAAGTATTTGTTTCGATTTGTTGATAAACTTTCATTTTTGAGGGTTTTAGCGGCCCGGGAAATGATCGTAAGACGTTCACCAGTATCTCAAACGAATGGTTCTTGAACAGATTGTGTATAATGATGAAATCTGAGTGCAAAGATAAAAAGAATACAGCTGAAGTATTTTTAATAATCATTAAACAGCAAGGACAATTCATTGTTATTTTATGATTTAAAAGTATTATCCAGGATAATCAAAAATAAGACTTGCTTTATAATATTTTCCGTATATTGCAGTTGATTTAAATACATGCTTTGTCGAAAGTTTTTACAAAATAGCATAATATTTAATGGTGCTGCATGTAAATGTATTGAATTAGTTGTTTCACTTAAAAATCAAAGTAAAAAATGAATTTTCTGGCCCATATCTATTTGTCAGGCAAAGATGAAAATCTGATGCTGGGCAATTTTATTGCCGATATGGTAAAAGGGCGCCAGATTGAAAAATACAAACCAGCTGTGGTAAGGGGGATAAAGCTGCATCGGAAAATTGATGAATTTACCGATTCTCACCCTTACGTAACCAGGAGTAAAGACAGGATCCGTGAAAAATACCGCCATTACTCAGGGGTTGTGGTGGATATGTTTTATGACCACTATCTTGCGCGCAACTGGAACGACTATAGCTCGGAGCCTATAGAGAAATATGTGCAGAGTGCATACAATGTACTTATGAAAAATTATATCATGCTTCCCAAGCGTGCAAAATTTATACTGCCTATTATGATCGGCTCCAACTGGCTGGTGAACTATGCTGATCTGAAAAGCCTGCAACGCCATATGGAAGGGCTTGCCCGGCGCACTCCATTCAAATCAGGCATGGAAGATGCGGTAACAGACCTCAAGCTTCACTATTCGGGGTTTAAAAAGGATTTCACTGATTTTTTCCCTGAGCTGGTGGGGTTTGTGAAAGGGTACCTCGCCGCCGAAACAGAGACCATCTGATACAAGCCAGTAAGTGCCAGATCCTGCAAAAGGCAGGAATTCAAATAAAATTATCCAATATTGAACCCACTCCGAAAACTTGTTTTCGGTAAATCTGTGATAATTTATTCTTTTAAAGTGTTTGATTATCAGGATTTAAAATCTGTGTGAATCTGTGTAATCTGTGGATAATTTACTTCTTAGAGTGGACTCAATATTTATTTATCAACAATCAGTAACGCGCCTCGCGTGACAGGTAATTCTGCACGTAATCCTTCACTCCCTCTTCCAATGAATAAAAAGGCCTGCTATAGCCGGCAGAAAACAGTTTGCTCATATTGGCTTCAGTAAAATACTGGTATTTATCACGGATGTCTTCGGGGGTATCCACAAAATCAATGGATGGCTTTTTGTTCATGGCCATGAAAGTGGCTTTTGCCAGGTCAAGAAAGCTTCGGGCTTTCCCGGTTCCAAGGTTGTACAGCCCAGACTTAACTTTATGCATCATCATGAAATAACAGACGTTAACCACATCTTTCACGTAAATAAAGTCGCGGAGCTGTTCTCCATCCTTGAATTCAGGTTTGTGAGAGCGAAACAGTTTCATTTCCCCTGTTTCCAGGATCTGCCTGTAAGCGTGTATTACAACCGATGCCATTCGTCCTTTGTGATACTCGTTGGGGCCGTAAACATTGAAAAATTTGAGCCCGGCCCAGTAATGAGGTTTTTCTTCCTGGGCCAGGGCCCATTTGTCAAACTCGTTTTTGCTTTCGCCATAGGGGTTGAGTGGCTTCAGGCTGCTTACAATCTCATGATCATCATTGTAGCCAAGACTGCCATCGCCATAGGTGGCTGCAGAAGAAGCATAAACCAGTGGAATATCATACCGTGCACACAGACTCCATAGTTTTTTGGAATAGTTCAGGTTCAGCTTGTCAAAAACAGCAGTGTTGAATTCCGTGGTATCGGTACGCGCACCCAGGTGAAAGATGAAGTTTACCTGCCGGTGATTCTCCGTTAGCCATTCAAAAAACACCTCACGGTCTATTTTATTGCGAAAAACCTTATGGTTAAGATTGAGATTTTTATCTGCACGTGAAAAGTCATCAACGGCTACAATGTCTTTGTATCCTTTGTTGTTGAGCTTGTTTATCATGCAACTCCCTATAAATCCTGCTGCTCCCGTAACAATGATCATGATATGGTTTTATTGATTGGTAAAAATTCTTTTATGTGATAAGCTGATGTATTTCCGGCTTACTCATGCAAAATCTGAAGGATCACTCTGTTCAGATTTTCAATGGCCCCTGGAATATTCCATCTGTCAGCATCCGTTTGCTCCACGTAATTGGAGATCGCCCTGATCTGTGCGCATGGGATATTCTCCGAGAAACAGGCATAAAAAAATGCAGCACCTTCCATGCTTTCGGTGTTGGGGTTGCAGCGTGTCCTGATCTTTTCGATGCTTTTATTGGTGGTATTTACCCGGTTTACGGTTATGCTCCTGGCAGTTTTAAGCTTGTCGATGGTTTTGCTTTTTATGGGCAATTCATTGATCAGCTGTCCGTCTTTGTAGGGGAAAATGTTCTCTTCCAGCAATTTCAGATCAATCAGCGACAGAAAATATTCTCCCTGGTCTGCCCCAAGCTCGGGGAAGCGGTCATGGGTAATATGGACTACCTCTCCGGGTTCCAGGTCGCGGGTAAAGCTGCCTGCTATGCCCAGGTTAAAGGCAGCATCGTAAGGGTGGCGTGCCAGGGCCCTGCCCATCAGGTATGCTGTTGGCACCATCCCAACCCCGGTGGTGAGCACATCGATGCGCATACGCTTAAAGCTGTAGCTGTTGGAATGGGCATCGATACGTTCTTCGAATTTCAGGTTTTTCAGCAAGGGTTTTATCTCCAGCGTGGTAGCTGATACAATTAATATCCTCATTGTTCCTCTTGATTGTAGCTGTAATGAAATCTGCTGTAAATATAGTTAATATGGATCAATTCTTCCATCGAAAAAAGACGGTTATAAAGGGACTAATCCTTATGCCCTGCGGTCCATAAAACAGCACCTTTGATATGCTTTAAAAACAGAGGGTCGGAGTAAAGCTCTTCGGGATGTCCCAATGCCGTTTGAAACATCCGCCCCTGCCCAACATGCCTGTACCATACCAGCGGGTGATCGCCCATACGCTGGTTTACACCCTCAAACCATTCGTTGTTATCCACATCATAACTGGCCTCGTCAATGGAAATAAGCACATGTACGTCCTGGCGGGGGTTGCGGTTAAAACTGTACCATTCATCTTCTATGATCCAGATGGGATCAGGGAAAAAGGCTGTGGCCGGATGGCTTCTGTCTTCAATAATAAGTTTGCCTTCCTGTACGGGCGGATGACCAATAAATATGGCTCCAAGGTTCTGAATATACCACTCCCAGTCATTTTCTGTAACGGTACCTGTGTGGATGGCAAGCAAGCCACCTCCCTGCTCAACAAAATCTTCAATGGCCTGCTTTTGCTCATCGCCGAAAATATTTCCTGTGGTTTGCAGGAAAATGATCAGGTCCAGGGTGTCCAGATTGTCCATTGTGAAAAAGAGCGGATCTTCGGTATGGATTAACTGCCAGTTGTTTTCCCTTGCCATATTCTTCATGGCATTTACCGCAGCGGGTATGTTATCATGGCGAAAACTTTCGGTCTGGGTGGTTACAACAATGTTCATTCTCTCGGGTTTTGGTGGTGGCGAGCATGCTGCCATTGCTATGAGCAGCAGTAATAAGCCGGTTGCAATTCTGTTCATTGGTCTGTACATTTGAGATTGCCTGTTGAATAGGGTTCAAATATACAAACTAACCCTGAAAATCCCAGCTTTTAAATTCATGTAAAGATGATTCGATGAGCAGTTTTAGGTTTTGTGAAAGGGCTGGTGTCTGGATGAGAGGTGAATCCGTGAGAAGGGTTTGCGTTTTACAAATGGAGATAAGATACCCACAATTATTTCCGGTTATCGATGTTGGAATGCAATTTAGGGTTATATTTGCAGGAATACTTAAAAATTATCCATTCATTTCATTCTTAAAACGCATTGTCATGAAACACATCCGTATTTTTTCAGCAACCATTTTTTCCTTTGCTTTTCTGTTTTCTTCCATCGCCAATCAACCTGCAGATGGTCAATGGGTTGAACTGTTTAATGGTAAAGACCTTCAGGGCTGGATAGTACCTGAAGGGGATGGAGGCCACTGGCGTGTGGTTGATGGGGTGATTGATTATGATGCCTTGAGTAAAGCTCCGGGCGAAAAGGATTTGTGGACAGAGAATGAATACGGGGATTTTGTTTTAAAGCTCGACTGGCGCATTAAGGATACTCCCTTTATTAACCACCGTGTGCCCATCATCAGGCCTGATGGAACCCACCAGCGCAATGCCCAGGGACAGGAAATTACCATCTCAGTACCCGATGCCGATTCAGGTATTTATTTGCGGGGCACATCCAAGGCACAGGTGAACATTTGGACCTGGCCCATTGGCTCAGGTGAGGTTTACGGATATCGCATGGACAGATCAATGCCCGCTGAAGTAAGGGCAGGGGTTACGCCCAGTATGATGGCCGATAACCATGTTGGTGAGTGGAACACTTTTGAGATCACCATGAAGGGCGACCGGCTTACTGTTGTGCTCAATGGACACACCGTAATTGAAAATGCCCAGTTGCCCGGCGTGCCGGAAAGAGGCCCTATTGCCCTGCAACACCATGGCCATAAGGTTGACGGTGAATGGGCCAGCTCCCCATCTCTGGTTCAGTTCAGGAATATTTCCATCAGGGAGCTGTAAGAAACAGCTTAGTATTCCCTGATTACAATCTTTCTCAGTATTTCTTCAATACGTTTCAGCAGAGCTTTTGCTTTGCTGCCGAATGTGTTTTATCTGCAATTTTTCAGATCAGAAGCTATACTTCTTCTTCGCCAACGTAAGTGCATTTCATCTGGATAAAATTGGTTTAAGTTATTGGACAGATGGAACTTACATGAATGAGTTTATCCATTATCTTTTGTGAGCGCAGTGCTCATGTAAGTTTCATTTCGTGTTTCCATAACCTTAAATCAGCGTAAGATGCATTAATGCCAAAACTACGATCAATCATTCTGCCTTCTTAAACTTTATTCTACTTTTTAATGTGATCATAATTTGATTAAAGTTGTCACATTGAGCTCGCCTTCGGGACTCGGTTGCTTAATCAAAAAGTAGCAAAAGATCAAGGCTTCGCATTTGTTCCTTGTTTTGTTGCCAGGAAACCTGCAATGTTGAGGACAAAGACCGAAATCCCGTATTTACGGGAGCCGAAGGGGTGCTCCGGTCAAAAGGTGGAAGATACAATAGCAGCCGAATCGATAAATTAATCAAACCTTATTTCTCCGTATTTAAACCTCAGTAGCAATCTATGCAGGTAGTACAAAAAGCGCCGGCCATGAAAGGTAATGTTTTGCAGTAAAGGTGTTGACGGTGCAATGGAAAGCTCAATCCAGGAAGTTGTTATGACAGCTACAGATAACTCTACTTTGACAGATTAAGCTATTCTTTTTATAATCTAACCCCTACAGGGTATCCAGGGAATAAATTAAACCTTAAATGCTACAATAGTTAATCAGGCAACAGTTCGTTAATTCCATGCCTTACCGCGTAGCGGTTGAATTATTGTAGAAAATATTGCACACT
>SLIL01000327.1 GCA_007135645.1 Bacteroidales bacterium | reverse complement strand
ACCTGGTGGAGGGTGACTCGGCAGGTGGAACGGCAAAACAAGGCCGCGACCGCAAGTTTCAGGCGATCCTCCCCTTGCGTGGTAAGATCCTTAATGTGGAAAAGGCAATGCCCCACAAAATCTTTGAAAACGAGGAAATAAAAACCATTTTTACCGCTTTGGGAGTAACCATCGGAACAGCCGAAGACTCCAAAGCCCTGAACCTGGAAAAATTAAGATATCATAAGGTCATAATCATGACGGATGCCGATGTGGACGGAAGCCACATTGCCACCCTGATCCTGACTTTCTTTTTCCGCTACATGCGTGAGCTCATTGAAAAAGGGTATGTTTATATAGCCACTCCCCCACTCTACCTGGTAAAGAAAGGGAAAGAAGAGGTGTATGCATGGCACGATGAAGAGAGAAAAGCCATCATGTCAGATATGGCAAAAGGCGGAAAAGAAACCGGGATCCATTTTCAGCGCTACAAAGGTCTTGGTGAGATGAATGCCGAGCAGCTCTGGGAAACAACCATGAATCCGGAACACAGAAAGCTGCGCCAGGTAGATATCGTGAATGCTGCCGAGGCCAACCGTACGTTCTCCATGCTTATGGGCGATGAGGTACCCCCAAGGCGTGAGTTTATCGAAAAGAATGCGAAATATGCAAAGATTGATGTATAACACCCACCGATACTTCTGAATAAAAAACCCCGGAAATGCAACCGGGGTTTTTTCATTTACAGCAGATCGTTTAACTCTTCAAAGCTCAGGGATTTCAAAGGGTTGTTATCATTGATGAACATATCAGAAAGGTTGGTTTTCTTTTGCTGAAGCTTCAGGATCTTCTCCTCAACCGTATTGCGGGTAATAAATTTGTAAACGAAAACATTCTTGTCCTGCCCGATGCGATGCGCCCGGTTTATGGCCTGTTTTTCAACTGCCGGGTTCCACCATGGATCCAGCATAAACACGTAACCGGCCTGGGTAAGATTGAGTCCAAGCCCTCCTGCCTTTAAAGAGATCAGAAACAATTGTTTTTCCTCCTCATCCTTAAAACTGTCCACGATCCCCTTGCGGTCTTTGCCATGAACCTGGCCGGTAAGCAAACTGTATGGATGCCCCTGCAGTGAAAAATCATCCCTGAAAAGATTCAAATGCTTCACAAACTGGGAAAAGATCAACACTTTATGATCTTCCAGGATCAGCTTTTCAACATTCCTTTTAATTTCTTCAAACTTACCCGATCCGTGCCTGTATTCATGATCCACAATGGCAGGGTGGTTGGCAATGAGCCTTAATTTTGTCAAACCACTGAGAATAAAAAACTTTGCTTTATCGGGCCCTCTCTCATTGATGCTTTGAATAATGGCATTTCTGATCTGCGACTTTTTCACCTCATAATAGGTTTGATGCTCGGGGGTCATTTCGCAATAATGAATCTTTTCTGATAAGGGAGGCAGCTCTTCGGCCACTTTTGTCTTGGTCCTTCGGAGAATAAACGGGGTAATGAGCTGCTGCAGCTTATCGCTTACGATCTCATCGTTCTTCTTCTCAATGGGGGTAACAAACTCCTTCTTGAAAAAATTGAGGCTTCCCAGCATGCCGGGGTTTAAAAAAGAAAACTGTGACCAGAGATCGGTTAGCGAATTTTCGATGGGTGTACCGGTAAGCACCAGCCTGTAATCGGATTGCAGTTTTTTAATGGCAGAAAAGATGCGTGATGAGGCATTCTTTATGATCTGGCTTTCATCCAGAATGATATACCGGAAATGATAGGCCTCCAGCATATCTATATCATTGCGCACGGTGCCGTATGTTGTAAGCACCAGGTCGTAACCCGTGAATGCCGAAGTATCGGTTGCACGGGCAGGGCCCGCATGTTGCAGCACCTTAAGCCCTGGAGCAAACCGCTGAATCTCTTCCTGCCAGTTGTGCACCAGCGACAGCGGCATTACAATCAGCGAACAATTTCCTTTGCCTGATGCAAGTCCGGTTACTTCTTCCGGAAGGGATGAAAACAGATCCAGTTGCCCTGAATACTGAATGTTTTGTGGCAAAGGTTGCGGTGCAGTCACCAAAGGCTTTTCCACCAGATGTGCCTGCGACAAAAGGGTGAGTGTTTGTATGGTTTTACCCAACCCCATATCATCGGCAAGGCATCCTCCCAGCTTGTTTTTCCTTAGAAACATCATCCAGTTAAAACCCTGTTTCTGATATTCCCTCAGTTCAGCCTGCAGTTGCCCGGGAACAGGGTAATCCCTTATCTTTTCCCCTTTATCAAAACCCGGAAGCTTAAGTGCGGTCAATGGTTTTAAAAAGGGGTAGTGGTACTTCTTTACGCGCAATGTCTTACCATCCTTTTTGCTGAACTTAAAAATATCCTTGTACCTGCTCATCCACTCCCTGGGAATAAGGGCTATGGTTCCATCGGGCAAAATATATTCACGGTCTCCCCTTATAATATTTTCAGACAGGTAAGAAAACGGGATCTCAAATTCGCCAAACTGCACCGTGCCATACAAATCAAACCAGTCATTCTTTTCCTTAGACTTCAACGAAAGGGTATATTTACCAGTGTGAAAGTTCTTGTTAAAAACTACCTTCTCACATTCTATTCCTTTTTGTGAAAGGATCTCAAAATGGTGATTGAACCAGTCTATGGTGCCGCCAACCTGCTCCTCCAATTGCGCTGTAACGATGTCCATTGCATTGTGCGACCTCTTGAATACACTGAAGTAGGGCCCGTCAATTTTTTCCAGGCTCAGCGATTTCAAAAAAGCACTGATCTCATTTTCAAAATCAAAACTTCTGATGGTTTTTTCAAAGGCAATTTGCTCAGTATCCGCGGAAATAAGATGGATCTTTGCCTTTACAGGATCATCCATTCGTATGGGTTTGGAATGGCCATACCTGAAATACAACCCCAGCACTATTCCTCCCTGCCAGTGCTCCTCCATTTTTAATACCGGTACAGGGTTGTCCTTCAGTTCACGTACCTCAAATCCATAGGCTTTGAATGGGTGATGCAATATGCTTTTCTGTACAAAAACCTGGAAAAATTGCTTTTCTGCAGATTTGGGTACAACCAGGTATTCTTTTTCAATGAATGGCATAAGTTTTTTACCATCCCAGGCCGGTTCAAACATGAGTAACCGGGAGCCGGTAAAAAGAAGACAAGGAGTCTTGGTAATAAGCAGAGCATCCTTTTTGAAGAGAGGGAGATCTTCTTTTTCGTGCCTTACCTCCAGTCTGTAGAGTGT
>SLIL01000343.1 GCA_007135645.1 Bacteroidales bacterium | reverse complement strand
GGCAGGAAAACGGGTTGAGAAAACGATATCGGTTATATAATTTTCGATCTTTTCATCCAGGTAAACTTCTCTGACTACCTCACGTGCTTTGATTATATCCTGAGGATCAAGTACAGGGGTAGTTTGAGGAAATTTACCCGTTACATTTTGCCGGATGATCAGTTTCTCTTCTTCCTTTTGCGGATAACCAATCATTATTTTGAGCATAAAACGGTCAACCTGAGCTTCGGGAAGGGGATAGGTGCCTTCCTGTTCAATGGGGTTTTCTGTGGCAAGTACCAGAAAAGGCTCTTGCAGGGGGAAAGTCTGGTCTCCGATGGTTACCTGCCTTTCCTGCATGGCTTCCAGCAGGGCACTTTGCACTTTGGCAGGAGCCCGGTTGATCTCATCCGCAAGAATGAAATTGGCAAAAACAGGCCCTTTTTTTACCACGAACTCTTCGCTGCGCTGCGAATAGATCATGGTACCGATCAGGTCGGCAGGCAGCAGGTCAGGAGTAAACTGAATACGGCTGAAATGGGCACGGATACTGTTTGCCAGAGATTTGATGGCCAGTGTTTTTGCCAGCCCGGGAACACCCTCAAGTAATACATGCCCGTTGGCCAGCAAGCCAATCAACAATCGATCCACCATATCTTTCTGACCTACGATCACTTTTTTCATCTCCATGGTCAGAATGTCTACAAATTCACTCTCCTGTTTGATTTTTTCGTTTAATTCCCTGATATCCATAATAATTGAGTAAAATTAAAATTTATGCCGCAAATTTAGGTTATGCTTAGTCCAATTGGCATTTTAACTAGTTAATTATTGTTAAAGCGCGGGTTAAAAATGTTTATTGAAGCAAGTATTGATAAGTGTTTTGGAAACTTAATCCCATTATCATATGATCAATATATTTAAAAGTACTTAGATGACATGTGTTGGGATATTGAAAACTAATCAACAATAAGTAAACTGATTATCGTGGTGTTTATTATATTTGTGCCGGAAACTAATAGTATTCATTAAATACCTTTGTTATGATCAAGAAACTTATACCATTTATGACAGTTATTCTTTTTCTGGGATGTGGGCAGCGTACCCAGCCGGTTGAAGATTTCACAGAAACACCTCCAGGTCTTTTTGACTCAGAAGTGCACCAAGCTTTTTTTAATAACCTGGCCAGTTTATGCGGGCAAAGTTTTAAAGGCGAACAAGTATATCGCAGTCATCATGGAGAAAGCTGGGCCGATCGCAGTATGATCATGTATGTTACCGTTTGCGAAGACGACCATATCCATATTCCATTCCATGTAGATGCTGACCATTCGCGAACATGGATGTTTATGGCAGAAGATGGTAAACTTGTTTTCCGGCATCAACACCTTTATGAAGACGGCACGCATGAGGAAAGCTCTATGTATGGAGGATATGCCAGTGAGCGGGGCACTGAATTTATTCAGTATTTTCCTGCAGATGAATTCAGCGCTACCGTTATTGAAGATGGTGGTGGTAATATTTGGACGGTAAGTATGGTTCAAGCGTATCCGCCCTTTGCCAGCATGCAAACTTTTTCTTACCGTCTTGACCGGGATGGTGAAAAACGATTTGAAATTGTGTTTGATCTTACCAATCCGTTGTAAAGAACTATAATTGGTTGTAAACAAAATGAGCTGCCAAGTTTTAGGCAGCTTTTTTTTGTGCCTGAGATTTTCATATTCTGTGTCTTTGTACGATCATAAGAATTTTATTCGATTCTCAGGGATATATAATTCTGCACTGGATGAGATAATTTTCATTATTCTGTAATGGTCAGACGATTTTGAATCGTCAGACCATTTAGTTGTTCAAGGTGCCATAGTTTGACGATTAGAAGTAACCCAACCATTTTTTGTATTTGCGTGACGCTGCTACAAAAAAATCATTAGTCCTATAATTTATATTATGTTAAATAGAAATTATCAAAAGAAAAGAGGATAAAAAATCTATCCCCTTTTCAACATATATTATCTAAAAACTAAAACTGCTATTCTTCGTCTTCAGGACTTGCAAATTTTCTTTGCCAGATCTCATTGGTTTCCTGGAGTTTTTCTTCCTGACCGGTTCTCATGTAAAGTTCTCTGAGCGATCTTAAGACGATTTCGTAGTTTTCATCCTCTTCATCTGTAAGTTCAAGGGCTCTTTCCAGCCATGGCTGCGCATTTTCGCTCCAGATTTGCTTTGATTGCTCCTCAAGTTTGGAAGCTTTTTGTAAGTTTTCATTGGTGTATCCGCCTCTGAGAATATTATCTGCTTCCAGGAAGAGCTGAATACCCTCGTTAAAGTGCAATGCACCAAGGTTGTATATGGCATCAAAATAATCGGGATTGAGTTCAATGGCTTTCTCGTAGGCTTTAACAGCTTCCTCAAAAGCAAAACGTCTTTCCTCTTCTGTAAACAAGGTATCTTTTGACATCTGGTCAAAATTCACAGCAAACGCATAGTGTAGGTTTGCATTGTCAGGATCCCTTTCAATGGCTATTTCCAGTACCCTTCTTGCTTCGGGAATGTTTCCGGTAGTAAGGTAAACGTTTGCTTCAGTAAAGATCAGATCAAGATCATCCGGATAGCGATCCCTACCCTTGCGGATCCATTTGGTGGCTTCTTCTTCTTTCTGACTTCTGAGGGCTATGTTGGTCAGTGAGCTGTAAAGGAAGGGTTGGTCATAATCAAGTTCTTCTACCTGCACATATAATTCATAAGCTTTATCCGGCAGTCCTGCTATTTCAGCTGATAAAGCTGCATTGTAAAGTGTAGAAGTATCCGTTGCCCCAAAGGAGTCACTAATGTCATAAGACCTTAAAAAGTAAGCACTTGCATCGGCAAAACGGGAGTCATTGTAGGCGATGGCTCCTTCATTAAAAAAGAATTCGGACATCATTAACAAAACCTGCTGAATGTCGAGGATATTTAAATTTGTTTCCTCATCCAGTTCCTGTGCTTTCATAATCGCATCGTAGGCCTTGTTCAGCGCGTCATCCACAAGGTTTTCGTATTCAGGTTCCTGTGTTGCTGAGATTTCAAGCAGAATCTGACTTTTCAAAACCCATGTTGCAGCATCATCTTTGGTAGATTCATCCTGCAGCGCATTGCTAACGTGCTCCCAGGCCCTGTCAAGGTTTCCCCTGTTCAACTGCCTGTTTGCTCTGTTTACCTCTCTTCTTTGCGCATTTACCATGTCTACGGCAAATAAACACAATATTGCTAAAATGGCTATTCTTTTCATT
>SLIL01000167.1 GCA_007135645.1 Bacteroidales bacterium | reverse complement strand
CTCGGGATGACAGGCACTTACGTTGGTGGAGGTGGGGGTTGGTGGCGGCTTCGCCGTCACCAACCCCCACAAAATTCCCAGAGACCCTGTCATATCGAGCATAGCGAGAGATCTCAAAATTTTTACCGGACAGCAGTGAAAAAAATCATTTATGATCAACAAAAAGATCAGCGGCAATGCCATCGGCCAGGAATTTTCCTTGGTTTGAAATGACCAGGTGCGATGATGTTTCCAGCATCTTTCCATTTTTCAGATACTTTTGGGCAGCATGCATCAGTTTTTCAGCATATTGTTCCCCGAAGCGGTTTTTAACCAGTTCTTTATCTATACCCCACATGGTGCGCAAGGCGGTCATTACATACTCATTATACTGCTGGTCTTTATCAAGCTCTTCCTGCTCAAAGGGGGGCAATTGGCCGTTTTGCAGATAATCAATGTAGCTGCAGGTATTGGCAACATTCCATCGGCGCAAACCTTCGCGGTAGCTGTGAGCCGATGGCCCCAGCCCCAGATACGGCACCCCTGACCAGTAACTCAGATTATGCCTGGAAAAGAAGCCGGGCTTCCCGAAATTGGATATCTCATAATGCTCATAGCCATGCTGGGCAGTTATTTCGCAAAGAATCTCAAATTGCCTGGCCGCATGCTCTTCATCCACAGGTGCAGCCTTACCTCTGCGGATAAATACTTCCAGTGCCGTTTTCTTCTCCACTGTGAGGCTGTATGCTGATATATGAGGTATTCCAAAGGAAATCAGCCTCAGGATGTTTTCTTTCCACAATTGATCATTCATGCCAGGTGTGCCATAGATAAGATCTGCCGTAATACTCTCAAATCCGGCTTTCAGGGCATCATTCAATACTTTTACAGCCTGATCTGAAGTGTGGGAACGGTTCATGTATTTCAGATCGGAAGCATGGAAACTCTGAATACCAATACTCAGCCGATTTACTGAAGAGTTGCGCAGGGCAACCAGCTTTTCGGGATCCAGATCATCGGGATTGGCCTCCAGGGTAACTTCGGCATCGGGCGAGAGCTCGCAGAACTTATTCAGCTCGTCAAAAATCTGATCCAGCTCTGATATCTCCAGCAAAGAAGGAGTGCCCCCTCCAAAATACAAGGTATCCAGCAGCACCTTGTCCTCAGGACCGGTTTTAAGAAAGTCTTTTTGCAAGCAGATCTCCTTCATCAAAGCCCTGACAAAATCGGGCCTTTGCTTCTGCGATACAGAAAAGTGAAAGTTGCAGTAATGACAGGCCTGCCGGCAAAAAGGGATATGGATGTATATTCCGGACATAAACTTATAGGTTCCTCTGGTCAGGCAATGCAGGTTTTTTTTGTAGTGAGAAATTACGGGTAATGCTTACTCCTGCAGCAAACTGGTGAGAAAGTTGTTCTCCGAAATAATACTTATAGACAGGAATATCGGCAAATACGGCAAGATTTATTTCGCCCGGCAGCAAATAGCCAATTGTTGGGGTGAAATACACCAGGTTATTGCCTTCACTTGCCAGGCGTGCTGCTGTGGGAGTAATGTCACTGGTGCGGTATTCATTGCGGACCTGCAAGGTGGCCATTGCATTGCTCAGCAGCGGGATCCCGAAAGAAACCGAAGTCTGGTGCGCGCTGCCGTATTTGTAATTGTAACTGTTCCGGGAATTGGTTTCGAAACGGTGCTGAAAAAACAACATATACCCTGTTTGCCCCAGGGGCATGGAATATACCGCCCTTCCCACAAAACCCCAGGCCCCTGTTGAGGGTTGCAATTCTACGGGCATTTGAACCCCCTTCACATAAAGAGGATCAGTTGAAAAAGGATACTTCACACCCCCGGAAATGGCCAGCTCAGATGCTGAGGTTCTGCTCGTCCAGAGCGCATAGTGCAAGCTTAACAAACCGTTCGACATACCATATCCGCTGCGTGTAAGGGCATCCAGCTCCGGATCGTGATACCGGATCTGCTTATCAAAAAAGTAACCCATTTCATGCTCAATGGTAAGACGGTTGGTAATTCCATAACCAACCTGCAATCCGGCAAAATCGTAGGATGAATGACTGAATGCACCATAATTCACCAGCCGTATATTCTGCCTGAAATAGGTTTCATTATATCCATGCTTATAAAATGAATAAACCCGAAGGTTGTTTTTGGGCAGGATGATCATCCCCTCTTGTCCGCTTCCCGGACTACCCATAGAACAACACTGGCCAAATACTAAAAAAGAACTGAATACAAAAAAAGACAAAAGGATAAAATAACGCATAATCAATGATTATAAATCAGTAACCGTAATTACTACACTTTTGGATTGGGAATTACCCAGATCATCAGTTATGATGCAGGTAACAGTAAAAATATCTGCATGACAAATGTTGAAGATAATGCTGGGTCCCTCGCCCAGCAGTACCGCAGGAGGATCGCAGGACCACTTGTAGGAAAGATTGTTGCCCAGGGCACTGGCAGTAAGATATGAATTCTGATGAGCTGCTACACGATCAGGCGAGGCAACAAGCTTACTGAAAATAAACCCCTGCACAACTGTAATCACAATTTCTGTTGTCTGGCTCTCTCCTGCCAGGTCCGTTACAGTGCAGCTTATTGTAAAAGTTCCGGGAGAATGAGAAATAAAATTCACCGTTTTTCCCTCTCCTTCCAGAATCCCCCCGTTTGAATGCCATTCAAATTCCAGTTCTTCGCCTGACGCGATGGCTTCAACAGAGATCTTATAATTCTCGGGAATGGTATCCAGCTCTGCTTTCAATCCTGTGAATACCAGTTCAGGGGTAACATGCACCATGACTTCCCTGGTCTCGGATGCACCATATTTATCGGTAACCTCACATACAACCAGATAATGGCCCTCAACATCATGATGAAAATACGCTATGGTATCCTCTCCCTGAATGATTCCCTCAGGTGCACTCCAGGAAAAGATAAGTGAATCACCACTGACAACAGCCTTTAACCTTGCCGGAGTACCCAGACTTACAACCGGATCCAGCAACCTGAGCTCAGTGAAATTAAGCTCCTGCTGTTTTATAAGGAAAGGGTTCTCTTCGTAAACAATTTCCTTGTAACAGGATTGGAGAAAGAAAAGAAGGATAAAGGAGAGTATAAGGTTTCGGTTCATAGGATATTTTTTGTGGTTTTTTTTTGGTCGTATTCTGTTGAAAAACATTGTTACAAGGTAAAACTTACGAGATTTTTCCCTTCGGTCAAAATGACAGAGCATCTATGGGTCTTTATGAGGAGG
>SLIL01000172.1 GCA_007135645.1 Bacteroidales bacterium | reverse complement strand
GTTGAGGTTTGCATTGAAACTGTGGGTACGTTCCAGATCATCGGTAAAAGAATAGGTTGGCATCAGGGCAAGGTTGTGAATAACACGGTGGAGCCTGGTAGAGTCGTTGACCACTGCTGTACCATCCTGCTGCTTTTGCGAAAAGGTGTTGTAATTGGTGGTAAGCAGAAACCGCTCAGAAAGCCTTGCATTGGCGTTCATATTTAAGGCTATACCAGTGTGGGTGTACAACTGGGTTTTGGTAACATTGTCTTCCTGGTAAAAAAGGGAAATATTGGTGGATAAGCGGTTTGCAAAAAGATTGGTGTTTACATTCATGCCCATTTGTTGCAAATTGTTGGATAAGTAGGAAGTTCCCAGGGAGTTGAATTCGGGCTGAATGAGCCTGTACTGCAACATGGTGTTTACCCTTCCAAGGTTTATCTGTGCCCTTACATCACCTGCCAACCTAACTACCGAACCAAATCGTGGGGTATAATAATTTTTCATCCAGTTGAGCTCTTCAATTTCCAGCTCCCTGGAGCGCATGTTGTCGTTATAGGCGCTGGCGGCCACATCAGAAGAAAGAGAGACCCTGTTGCCCAGGTTAAACCGGAAACTGGTTCCCAGCACCAGGTTTTCTTTGGGTTGCAGATGCTGCCCCATGGCAGGGTTTATGGAGAGGGTATCGTCGCGGGCATTAAAGAGGATCAGGTCGAAATAATTCCGTGCAGTCCCTACTCCAAGTTTTACCCCATAGGCTTGCCGGTGATAGGTCATGGGCCTTTGTATAGGCTGCTCTCCCTGGCCGAATTCCCTGGCCTGGTTGAGGCTGCCGGTAAATACCGAAGCCCTGAGCAGACGCCAGTTTACTTCGAGACCTGCACCCAGAAAAGACAAGCTGCTATAGGTAAAGGGAGAAAAATTCATGCTTCTGTATCCAAGATGCAATTGCAGACTTCTGTAGCGTGGGCTCATTCCAAAGCGGGCAAAAGGGTGGCTGAAATCGCTGTTATCGTTGCTCATGTGAAATGACAAGGGTATCTGAAACCCGTAAACATCCAGATTGAGGTTGGCAAACAGGGTGTTGGCCATGGGGCTTCTCATCTGATACGGATTGGAAGAGTGGTAGAAAATGTTGTTGGTACCAATACTTCCGGTGATTTTCAAAGGTGTAGCCCCTCTGAGATTTGACAGGTCCTGCGAAATCAACCCCTGGATAAAAAGAAAGCAACATACAAGTGTAAAAATAATTTTCTTCATGGCAGTATATATTGAATGATTTACTGTGCTGCTCTGACTTCAAATAATCCTGAATTCATCGAAATACATCATGGGTAGTTCATCTACCTCGATGATGAGTGGAGGGTCAATGGCAGGCAATTCACGAAAATAGCTTACCAGCTGTTTAAGCTTGGGTTCCTCACCTTCTGCATCTACTACTATGCATCCTGGCATCTCGCTAACAGTTCCCCTTATACTGAGTTGTCTGGCAGTATGTAAAGTGCGAAACCGGTACCCCTTATGGGTAATATGTCCGCAAACAGTAATTTTGTAATGTTTTAACATAGCTCCGGGATTTATTGTATCACCGAAAGTAAATGTTAAGGAATCTAAAACCAATTTTAAAGCATAGACAAAATATAGACAAGCATAAAAAAATGCTCTTTAAATTCTTCTGAAACCATTAAAAATAAAGGGTTTCAGGATGTCTATGTGATATCGGGCAAATGACAGGATAAAAGGGGGGTAAAAAACAGCTTTTCAGAAGTCGAGAAGGAAGGAAACCAGGTTGTCGTCCGATTGAAGTTCCATTTTTTTTCTGAGGCGGTATCTTTTGGTTATGGCAGATTCCACTTCAATATTGAGCATTTGTGCAATCTCTTTACTGGAAAGGTTCATGCGAAGATAGGCGCATAGTTTAAGCTCATTCTGGGTGAGATTGGGGTATTTTTCCTTCAACCGGCAGAAGAAACCGGTGTGCACCGATTCAAAATGACGCTTAAAAAGGTCCCATTGATCATCAAGGTTGATATTGCTGTCGATCTCGCCAATCAGTTCTTCAATACAGGTACGAGTATCGCAATCATTGCCATTTAGTACCCTTGTTGCCCTTAACCTGAAATTGTTTAACAATTCATTTTTGTTAAGCATATGCAGGGTTGAGGTGGTCAGTTCACGGTCTTTTTCTTCCAGCTGTATTTTTTGCAGCCGGTTGATCTCCTCTTCAGCAAAAAGTACTTCCTGCAGGTGGCGTTCCTTTTCCAGGCTTTTTTCCCGTTCCACACGGTTGAGATCGGTCTGCGCCTTTAACAATGCACGACTTTGCAACAGCGACTTGCGTTTGAGGTTGAACAATACGATGAAGGCAACAGCAATTACTGCAATAGCAAATGCAGAGATACTGAGAATTACAATATTCAACTGCATGGTACGGGCACGTTCTCTCAGGTATTGATTCTCCTTTTCCTTGATCTCTGTATCGTATTGCGTTTGCAGTTCTGCTATTCTGGCAGCACTCTCTACATTAAAAAGAGAGTCGTTCAGTTCTTTATGTTTCAACAGGTATTCGTAGGCCCTGCTGAAGTTACCCTTATGGAAATGGGCCTGATGGAGGTTGTCATAGCTTGAAAGCACCTGTTTTCTTAATCCCAGCTCAAGGGAGTACTCCAGGCTAAGCTCAAGCATTTCTATGGCTTCCTCCATACGATCTTTCAGAAATATGGATCCCAGATTATTGTAAGCTGCTGCCATAATCTGCCGGTTATTGGTAAGCTTTGCATTTTCTACTGCCTTATTAAAGCGGGTTATGGCCAGCGAATCCTCTTCACGCTCCTTGGCTATCAATCCCAGATTATTATAAAGCCGGGCTATACTGGTAATGTCATTTTGCAGCTTTTCCTTGATTTCCAGCGATAGCAGATAAGCCTGTTCAGCTTCTTCAAGATTTCCTTTTTCATACCAGGCGATTCCCAGGTTAAGCAATACGTCCGATTCCCCTTTGGGATCACCCAGCTGTCGGCTCACATCAAGGGCCTGCTCAAGGTATTCTATGGCTTTGGCCTGATTGCCTTGCCGGGTATGTATATTGCTCATGTTCTTGAGTATCTGGGCCCTCAGATTTTTCTCCCCAAGGGCGTCGGTAAGCCGCAAAGCGCGGTAATAGTAATCGGATGATTCATCCATCCAGCCTGCAAAATAGGCAGCACCCCCCATGTTGATCAGGTTGTTGGTCATGCCCAGTGAATCAGCTGCCTGCTCCCTTAAATGAAAGGATTGAGAAAAAT
>SLIL01000346.1 GCA_007135645.1 Bacteroidales bacterium | reverse complement strand
GAGGATACCTGCCCGTAAGTTACAGGGAATTCAACCAGGTCGCCAAACAGTTTGGTTAATCTTGAGCGGTTGCCAAACATATTGAGCGAAGCTTCCCATGCCATATCATCACGGCGGATGATGTTGCTGCGGATCAGGGTCTCGATCCCTTTGTTTTCAACAGAACCGGAGTTTACCGTTTGAAGGATCGCTCCGGTTACAGGAGTTACCCTGGGCTGAATGATCTGGTCGTCTGATTTTCTTTGGTAATAGGTAAAATCCACATGGAAAAGTCCTTGCCAGAGTCTGAAATCCACACCCAGTTCAAACTCGGTAGTGATTTCGGGTTTAAGCATCGGGTTTCCGGCAAAGGGGTCGTTTCTCCAGCCACTGTTGATCCCGAAAAACTGGGTCAATGTCTGGGTGAGTCTGTGGGGAGGAGCATCTTTACCCACCTGCGCATAACTGGCCCTTAACTTGGCAAAAGAGAGCACATCGGCAAGATTGCCTTCAAAAAACTCTGATGGAATAAGGGCAAAGCTGTAAGATGGATAAAAGAAAGAACGATTGTCAAGGGGAAGTGTTGATGACCAGTCGTTACGGCCTGTAACACCCAATACCAGCCACCTGTTATAATCGATCGTAATATCTCCAAACACCCCGATAATCCTCCTCCGGGCTGTGGATTGTGAATTTCTTATCTCCTGCAGGTTATTGATGGAATGAAGGGTTGGGTTACGGAACCGCTCCCCTTCCACAAAGGTATTCAGGGCAAAATCGCTCTGGATATTATTCCCCACCAGTGCAGTAATGGTAAGTTCGTCGGTGATCTTTCTGTCGGCAGTAAGGATAAAGGTAGAGGTGATCTTTTCACTCTCGCGGTTAAACTCGCTGATGGCTCCTTCATGGGCATTTCCGGCAGAGCCCCACTCCCTTACAGCTTTAAAATGCTGCTGGAAGTAGTCGCGCCCGGCAACATAATTGATACTCATCCAGTCATTGATCTCGTAATTGATGTTGGCTGAAATCAACGTACGGTCTACCTCATCATTCCTCACGTTGTGGTTGGCCACCCAAAGGGGGTTGTCGGGCACATCGGCCAGGTTTCCGCTCACGGGGATCCATACATTTCTTTCACTGCCATCAGGGTTGTAGATCTCCTGCATATTGTCCCAGCGGGGCCAGCGGTAAACGTTGGCCATCCAGCCACCCGATGCAGGTACAATCCCATAGGCATTATTTGATTTGATGATGTTGGCTGTGGTGGTCAGGCTAAGACGGTCATTAACCCTGGCCGATCCGGTAAGCAATGCCGACCGGCGACCATAGTTGGTATTCTGAACAATACCGTTGTCGTTGAGGTCAGACAAGGCAAGGTAATAGGTAAGGTTGCTTGATCCGCCGCTAACGTTTGCATCAAATTTGGTAGAAAAACCGGTGGTAAAGAAGTCATTCAGGTTGTCGTACACATTATCACTGCGCCTGAAAAGGGGCCCCCAGTGTGAGAATGTCCGGGGATTGTACAAACCGGCTGCTCCGGTAGTGAACATGCTCTGCACATCGTGCAGCATGCCCACCTGCGATACTGTGGTGGTGGTGGAAAGCCCAACCCTTACATCACCCTCTACACCTCTCTTGGTAGTAATGATCACGGCGCCATTGGCGGCATCAATACCATAAAGTGCAGCTGCAGCAGCACCCTTGAGAATGGAGATCGACTCAATGTCATTGGGGTTGATATCGGCTGCCCGGTTGGTAGTCCCTCTGAGGGAAGAGTTGGAGATCGGCACCCCATCCACCACAAATAGCGGCTGGTTGTCGCCATCAACAGAAGTTGCACCCCGAAGAATGATCTCTGATGCTGCCCCCGGTGCACCACTGGTAGAAGTTATCTGCACCCCGGAAACCCTGCCCTGCAGGGCATTTACCAGGTTTTCCTGGCGCGAAGAAATAATTTCTTCCGACTGGATGCTTTGCACGTTGTAGGTAAGCGTACGTTCTTCACGCCTGATACCCAATGCGGTGACAACAACCTGCTCCAGGGTTGCCACATCCTGCATCATTTCTACATTAATGATCTGCCGTTCATCAACTGGCACCTCTTTGGTTACCATACCGATAAACCGGAACACCAGCACATCGCCCTGGCTGGCATTTAGCTGATAGGCTCCGTCTAAGTCCGTGGTTGTTCCAATGGTTGTTCCCTTGATCATTACGGTTACACCAATAAGGGGAGTACCGTCAAGGGCATCGGTAACCACACCGGTTATCCGCCTCTCCTGCCCCTGGGCCAGCAGACCCAGCATAACAAAGAGGCCGGTTAAAATAAATAATTTTCTCATGCTGATAAGATTTTGTTTTGCTGAATTTTTCGATTGAATGTATTGTTATTATTTGGATTGAATGATAAATGTAATGGAATTTTATTTTTTAAAAAAGTTAATTAATTAAAGGCATTCAGGGCAAAACGGCCGAAACATCCATCTAAATCGTTTAAGCCCGATATAATGAAAATCATTTAAAATTTCCTGCATTGAAGGCCTCCATGGCTTTTTTTACCGAACCGTATTTTAATAATGTTTCCCTTGCTTTTTCTTCGTCCAGCCCCAGCTCTTCCATAAGCATGCGTGTGCCACGCTTTACCAGCTTTTTGTTGGTAAGCTGCATGTTTACCATGCGGTTTCCCTTTACCCTGCCCATTTTGATCATAATGGTGGTAGTAAGCATGTTGAGCACCATTTTCTGGGCTGTTCCTGCTTTCAGGCGGGTACTTCCCGTTACAAACTCAGGCCCTACGATCACCTCAATGGGATATTCTGCTTCCTGGGCTACCTGTGAACCCGGATTGCAGGTGATGCACCCGGTGAGAATGCCATTCTCGCGCGCTCTTTTCAAGCCACCCACCACATAGGGGGTTGATCCTGATGCGGCAATGCCAATTACGGTGTCCAGTTCGTTAATGTCTCTTTCCTGCAACTCCTTCCATGCCTTCTCCAGATCATCTTCTGCTGCTTCAACAGCTCTTCTCAGGGCCACATCTCCCCCGGCAATCAGTCCGATCACCAGCGTATCGGGCACACCAAAGGTGGGAGGCAGCTCCGAGGCATCCAGCACTCCAAGCCTTCCGCTGGTGCCGGCACCCAGGTAAAAGATCCTTCCACCACGGCACATCCGGTCAAGGATCAGGTTGATCAGCTTTTCAATCTGCGGCAGGGCATCGCGCACTGCAGCATGCACCTTGGCATCTTCCTGGTTGATGGCCGTTATCAGGTCATGAACATCCATCTTTTCCAGG
>SLIL01000012.1 GCA_007135645.1 Bacteroidales bacterium | reverse complement strand
TTGATCCCGGAAACCAGGATATCGGGTTTGCGATGGAGTACCTTGTTTACGGCAAGTTTAACACAATCAACGGGTGTGCCCGAACAGCTGAATTCTTTATGATCTCCGTCGGTTTCGAGCTTCTCCAGCCTCAGGGGCTGGGTAATGGTAACAGCATGGCCCATTGCGCTTTGTCCCTTGTCGGGGGCAACCACCACCACTTCTCCAATCTCAAGCATGTAAGAGATCAGGTTGCGGATGCCCGGTGCCATGATGCCATCATCATTGGTAACTAAAATTACAGGTTTATGCATATGTAAAAATTTTACGCAAAGCTATTAAGATTTATGCGTTTTTCCATTGTAAAGATCAATAAGTTTTCAGGTAATGGCCTCATCGTCTAAACTTTTGTTACCCCTCCCGATACGATAAATTTCATGAATTCGGCTGAGTTGGCTTCAACGGGTACCACCTGATCGGCCGCAACTATAAACATGTTGCCCGAAAAGTTATAGGAGTGGGGCAGATAAACTGCAACAAACTGATCGCTTATGCCAATAGAGCTAAGGTCACGCTCGGTAATAAAACCCAGTTTCCGGATGTTGTTTTCCCTGCTCAGTATTACCATTACGGGTTCTGTAAACTTTTTCTTCTGCCCCACAAATGCTGAAAGCAGGTCGGAAATGGAAGTGTACAGGATTTTTATTAAGGGTATGCGTTCGATGACATTGTTGAAGATCAGGGCTATGGGCCTTTTGATCACAACTGCCCCCATGAAACCAATAAGAGTTATGGAGCCAATGATGATAAGCAAGCCAAGGCCGGGGATGCGCATGGGTAAAAGTCCGTCGATAAAGACCAGCAATTTGTAAATAACAAAAACCGTTATGGATAATGGGGCAATGAGCAGTAAACCCTGGAAAAATGAATTGATGATCCTGCGTAAGGCTTTGCGGTAAATGAGTTCTGTTCGGGTCATGGTTTTTATTTGCGAAGCTACTGTTTTTTAAACAAAATTGTTTCACTTCTTAAACAAGGGTGCCCAGATGTTGTTTAAGGGCTGAACAAAGATGTGATGGTTAACCTAATTTAACTACGGCCAAAATGTCACATTGCGCCAAATTGGCTTGCTTTTTGAACGATTTGGGACGATTTTTTCTTAACAATGAACTTTAATTTCTAAAAGATATGATGGGAATATATGTCATTTTCGGTGTTTTTATGCTGATCAGCTGGGCAGTTAGCAGCCAGCTGAAATCCAAGTTTAACAAGTACTCAAGAATGGGCTTGCGCTCAGGGTTGTCGGGGCGCGAAGTTGCGGAGAAGATGCTTCGTGACGGCGGAGTTGACGGGGTAAGGGTAATTTCTACCCCCGGGAAACTCACCGACCACTATAACCCCCTGGACAAAACCGTGAATCTTAGCCCTGAAGTGTATAGCGGGCGCAGCATTTCTGCTGCAGCAGTGGCAGCCCATGAGTGTGGCCATGCAATCCAGCATGCACGCTCTTATGCTTTCCTTAAAATGCGCTCGGCCCTGGTGCCCGTGATCAGCGTTAGCTCAAGGTATATGCAGTGGATCCTGCTTATCGGAATTCTTACCGTACAGGCCTATCCCGGTATTTTGCTCGCAGGGATCGTGATGTTTGCCATGACTACCTTGTTCAGCTTCATTACACTCCCCGTGGAGTTTGATGCTACCCGCCGTGCACTGCTCTGGCTCAGGGAAACAGGCCTTACCGTGGGCGAAGAACATCACTACGCAAAAGATGCCCTCAAATGGGCTGCCCTCACTTATGTAGTAGCAGCACTGGCGTCACTTGCTACGTTGATGTATTATATTATGATATTTTTGGGGAACAGGAGGTAGGCCTAAAGCCATGACCTTTATCTTCCATATTGAGGGCAACGAAGAAAAATGAAACCGCGAAAGGTAATGTTTATGTTTCTGGAAGCAGGTTATCCAATTAATCTTCGTTGCCCTTGTTATGTGGATAAAATATTTCAGGCTATAAAAACAACTTCACCCCACTGATTTTGTCTTGGTTAGCACTATTTGAAAGTCAAGAATCAATAGTGCATCTTTTTTATTTTCCGGGAAAACTTTGGATAAGCATATTTATTTATCTTTGCAGACTTAAAATTTTTCCCCATTATTATGAGTGACCGAATAAAAAGAGAGAAGGAATACCATAACAAGGCTTTTAGTGAAGGTGTAAGAAAAGCAGCAGATAAGTACTATTCTATTCATGTAACTTCTCTCTCCAGCTTATATAAAACCCTTGAAAAATACGGATCGGGAAAAAAGGTGCTGGAATACGGATGTGGGCCGGGATACAATTCGTTTTTTCTTGCCAGCCATGCCAGGGAGCTGGTGGCCATTGATATTTCGGATTACGCCATTGCCACTGCCACCCAAAAGGCGAAGGAGCTGAATGTTTCCAATGCTGTTTTTGTTGAAATGAATGCGGAAGAGCTGGATTTTCCTGATGCTACATTCGACCTTGTTTTTGGAAATTCCATTATCCATCATCTGGACCTGGACAAATCCTACAGCGAAATAAAGCGGGTACTCAAACCCGGTGGTAAGGCTATCTTTTATGAACCGCTTGGTCACAACTACTTTATCAATCACTACCGTAAAGCTACTCCCGAAATGAGGACTGAAGATGAGCACCCACTGCTCATGGCTGATATTGAACTTGCGAAAAAATATTTCAGTGAGGTTTCAACCGATTTTTATCACCTGGGCACCCTGGCTGCCGTTCCCTTTCGCAATACCTTCCTGTTTAAAGGTTTGCTGGCCATGCTTTCGGCAACCGACAGGGCTATCTTTACCCTTTTTCCGTTTATGAGAAAGTATGCATGGTTCTGCATAATTGAACTAACACGCGATAATCAAGGGTGATTACTCCAATTCGCATAGCAATCTCACCATTTACTGAATTACTTTTGCGACTCTTCCATGGTTGCTTCGATGGTATTCCACAGCCTTTCTGCCGTATTATCCCATGAAAAAAGTTTTCTTCGCTCTCTGCCTCTTTCAATAAGGGTTTGCCGCAATTGTTCATCTTTCTTTAGCTGTTCCATGGCCTCTGCAATGGAATCCACATCAAAGGGATCTACCAGCATGGCTGCTTCGCCAGCCACTTCGGGCATGGAGCTTACATTGGAGGTTATCACGGCCGTTTCGGCATAAAACGCTTCAAGGATAGGAATGCCAAAGCCTTCAAAAATTGCAGGGAACACGAGTGCAATAGAGCCCGAATAAAGCAGATTCAATTCATCAACTTTTCTT
>SLIL01000226.1 GCA_007135645.1 Bacteroidales bacterium | reverse complement strand
TTTGCAGCTCGGTGATGGGTGTGCGCGGATCAGCAAACTCGAAAGGGTGATTCACGTAAATGGGAACATCATATCCCTGAAATTCCCAGTTTCCGGGCACATCAATCAGATCCCAGCCACTCACATCATAATCTTCACGGTAAAAATCCGTTGGCCGGCTTGCCGGATTGTGGGCCAGGCTGAAGTGCCATTGCCCATCCAGCGATAAATGCCAGGGGGTATTGTGGCGGTCGCGGGTAAGTGCCTGTTCTTTGCTTTCAAAACTAAAAAATACGGTTCGCCCGGGTTCCTTGTTGCGTTCAATCACAGCGGGATTTTCCCAGTCGGCTTGAGAATAAAGAAAAGAATGTGTTAAACCAAGCAGTAAAAAAACAGTAAAAAATCTTAATGATGCGCTTTTCATGGTAACAAGTTTATAAAGGAGTTTATAAAGCAGGAAGTTATCTTATCCATATCCACTGGAATTTTATTTCTTCCTGCGGCCCGGGGCTAACAACCAATTCAATATCATAATATCCTGCTTCGGGAAAGTAGACCTGGCCGATTCGATGCGATTTAAAATTATCAATTACCCAGTTTTGATTGGGCTCGCCAATTGTTTTGCCTGTCGGTTGAATATTATGGGTAAGTCTTTGGTTGCCTTTTGCTATACTCAAATTTCCTTTATTTACCTCCCCCTGATAGCTGTAGGATAAATCGATATTTTTAGTGCCAGGCATATCCACATAAATTTTCCATTGCAAATTTGCCGGATCTTCTATCAAAACATGCAATGGAACTGTTGCGAAAATGCTTTCAGATACAATTATTGCTTCACCCATTTCTGAAACCGCATTTAATGGGGTCAATGAAAACCCTCCTGTAATCGATTTCCCAACCAGATTGTCAGTTATTTCAGGATATCCAGGATACTCCAGTACAATTACCGAAACGTACGGATCGGGTGCGAGCGCAGGTATTTGAATCTCTGTAAAGGCCCCCACATGTGAAAATTCAAGAGGAGACTTTTGTTTGTCGGCCAGCAAATAGATTCTTGAAGGAGTTGATGTTACACCTGTGAGCGGAATTTTTTTCCCGAGCGGCCAGGTGTAAACATGCAGGTACAGTTTCGAAATATTGTTTTCATTTTTGAAGGTTATTCTACCCCAATCGTGTAAATCTTTGTCAAGATCGAATGCGCCTGCGCCATAAATGGATTCACCGTTTACTTCGAGCCATTTCCCCATTTCGAGCATGCGCTGTGATATTTCAAAAGGTACCTCGCCATTTGCCCGCGGGCCGATATTAAGCATAAGATTTCCGTTTAGGCTCACATTGTTAATAAGGGATTTTATAAGTGTTGAGGTAGATTTCCATTCGGTATCCGATCTGTGAAAGCCCCATGAATGAGCCACGGTTGCCGGCGACTGCCAGGGGAACTCTTCTTTTCTGCTACCCAGTTGATTATCACCAAGCGTTTTAAAATCAATATCCGGATCCTCTTCAATGGATAGCCCAAGGCGCGAGTTCACAAGGCAATCAGGCTGCAGATCCCTGATCAGGCTTTTTAGCTGAAGCAATTGTTCTTTTGTAACAATCGATTCTGAATGATGAATCCACATGTCAAACCACAGCATTGAAATCTCTCCGTAGTTGGTTAGCAATTCACGCACCTGTGGAATAACTTTTTCCTGCCAGTACTTGTCATACTCATCTGCGCTAATGGAAGAAAGCTCTTTGCTATGGTCCCAGCCAAATTCATGTTCCCAGTCAACCCAATGTGAATAGTAAAGGCCCAGTTTTAATCCATGTTTGTGGCAAGCCTCAGAAAGTTCTTTAATAATATCACGATCAGTGTAGTTCCCCAGATGGAAATCTCCAGTCTCACTGTGCCACAGACCAAAACCGTCGTGATGTTTTGCCGTGATTGTCACATATTTCATTCCCGATTTTTTTGCCAGAATGACCCATTGCTCCGGATCAATTTCATCCCAGTCAAACTTTTCGAGCAATGTTAAATATTCCTCTTTATCGATGCGGTTGCGGTACATAATCCACTCCGCATAATTATTGCCATGGCGAAGTTTTTCACCTTTCCAGTAACCTTCAGCCCCGCTGTAAACACCCCAGTGTATAAACATGCCAAAACGGGCATCAGTAAACCATTGAGCTCTTTCATTGGTAAGTTTCTGGGCTCCTGCCAGTGTACTAATCATAAAGAGCAGTAATGTAAAACTTAAATACTTCATTTTATACTATGCTGATTTATGTGAGAGTAAAAACTATTTCGATTTCCTGCAATATACGATCTATTATGGTTGATTAAAACGAAAATTCCGTACGCTCCAAAAAGTCCTTTTTAATTGCTATTAAAAAAACAGTTCTCGATACCCGGCATAAATTCAGCCGGACTCAAGCTCTCCCTATTTATGTCAGAGGGTACTGTGCTTTTCAGAGCATACTCAAAATTATAAACTCTAAATTATTTTCAGTACCAAAACACATATTTTTCTCATGTGCCTGATAAGAAAACGTCAAGTGCAAGGCGGGCGATGACTGAAAAACAGGAGTCCCGAAGTAAATTCGGGATGACAATGTTTTGAAGGCAAGCCCAACGCCGCAATTGGCGTTTTCTTGCAGGCACTAATTATATTCGTGGTTTAATCATAACTGATCAGGGAAGTTGTGAAAAATCAATTTCAGGTTTATGATTTGACATCGGTCGCGTAAACCACGTATCTACAGGTGTTCTTTCATTAAAGAAGCCACAGTTTTTCATGAAAAATCCATTATCGCCGTGAGCAAGCCCCCCGGCATAGTCCAGCCTTGCTCCTGCCCTTGCAGTGGCATCGGCTGTAAATCTTGCCCTTGTCAACTCAAACCAGTTTCCGCCAGTATCCATTACCCACTGGTTGTTGTACCAGGCTTTGCGGGCAACTGGACCGGTGCGTGTGGAGAAATTCTCCAGAAAGGAATGCACACGGGTGGCATAGGTGCTGATCAGCGGTCGCCTCCAGGATGCTATTAACTGCCACTCCCCCACTTCCGGAGCAAAGAACCATGCTGTGTAATCGGTTTTATCATCAAATCCTTTGGCTGGTTCAACCTTAAGCAAAAAAGAATACGTTACCTCAGCCTCCCAGTTGTATCTTAAAAAGCTCTGGCCCCCTGATCCTTCATTGCCAAAATCATTGACCACTACTCCTTCACCTCTCTTCAGATTTTCTACCCGCTGATCTTCGGGTATCTCAGTGGGATCATCTGTCTGATAAGGGCTCCAGACAGAAAACAGCACCCTTCGCTCATTGCGTGAGTTTACCTGAAAACCAAAATATCCCTGTCCAAACCCATTGGCCATATAAAAAGACCCAACAACATCATTGCCTTCTGGCACGGTTACTTCATTGTAGAAATAGAGAATATCCGCGGCCTCTTCAGGCACCTGGTAGCTCAAATGAACTGAGGGACCACGACGCCCCCAATAGAAAAACTCCTCGCCCGAAAAAGAAACCCTGCCTTCAGTAGCTGAGCCGCTTAACTGCAGGCTTCCTGAATGAGCATGAAGGGTTGCATCGGTGGTACATTGCCTTCTGATATCAAGATGATAATAACCCGTGGCATCGATATCAAAGACACCCAGTGAAGCAACACCTTGATTAATTGAGGCGGTATGCAGTGATTTATTTTTATCCAGAAACGAGACCTCCAGTTTCATCCCCTCCGATGCATTGGGAAGAGCGAGGGCAATTTCCAGCTGACCAGGTTTTTCAAGATGAAACCATGTTCGCAGAACGGCAAGGGTATCCTGGTGATTAAAACGCCTGAGATCATGAAAATCCCGGTCATTTTGCCCACCGTTGGTTACAAACCAGGAGTTTCCGGCAAAGGGGACAATGACAGGGGCATTCTCCACAGAATAATCATCGGAAATTTTAGAAGGATCACCCTTCAAATGATCGATGCTAACAACCACCAGGAAAATTATACTGAAAATTAAACGAATATGGCTCATAATAAAAGATTTAATGGGAAAAAAACCGGGCTCTCCAAATCAAAAGCCCGGTTTTACAAATACTAACCACAAAAACAACAAAAACAACGCTATTTAAAACTCATTCCTATTCAATAATTGAAAATACCTCGATGGTGCTCAGGTGAGTCCAGTCTCTGCTTCCGTAAGTATCCAGTATCCGCAATCTGAAGAAACCGGAGGTATAGCTTTGATCAAACACCAGTGTTTGTTTGGCATCAACGGGCTCAACGGGCAGATCGGTTTTGGAGGTCCATACTGTTGTCCAGTCAGAACCATTATCGCTTACCTGCACATCCCAATGATTGGGCCTGTCGGTAATACCACTGGGCTGTCTGAAGGTATAATTCATTCCGCCAATGGTAGTGGGCTGCTGGAAGTTGATCTGGATCCAGTGTGGCAATGGTTCTACATTGGAAGACCAGGCGGAGTGCCAATAGGTTCCGGTATCACCGTCTATGAGGCTTTCTTTAGGCCCTTCAGATGACTCTTGTGTCCATGCATCGATCATATCAGCAGTAAGGGGAATAAGCTCTGCCGAGGCAGGGTCAAAGTTACGGGTGAAAAGCAGATACAACACCTCCCTTTCCTGAGCTACCATAAAATCACTCAGACTTACCAACCTCAATGGCAACATAAGGGGATCGAAATACTCCAATCCATCAGCAGAAATGGTTATTTCTATCTCAACAGAATTTTCACCGTTAGGAATGGTAAACTGTCCGGGAAGGCCGGAAAGATTAGCCAGGTCCAGCAGCTGGAAATCGGTTTCATTTATTGTATTGTATTCATCCAGCAACTCTTCGTCAAGCTCGTAGGCAAAATCAATATCCCACTCGTTATCAAACTCTACATAAACCCTGAGTGTTTTTTTGTAAACTCCTGTACCTACAGCTGATGCTTCCAGCAAACCATAAGTTTCCTGCAGAATAAAAGGTTCTTTTACGCTTACATTTATAATCACAGAGTGGTGGGTTTCACTTATGTTTACTCCCTCCGATTGCTGCAACACAAAAGGAATGGCATAGTAATCATTAAACCCCAGTTCGGCAACAATCTTAGATGCCTGAATGGTAACCACCCCCGTGCCAATTTCTTCACCTGCTGCTATCATAACCCGGTTATCGTAAGAGAAGTAGCTTTCGGGCAACATCTGGAAGGAGGTTCCATGCTCCTGGTTATAATCAGCAAGCAGTTGCTCGTTCACCCCTACCCTGGCCTCAATGGCACTGGTATTTTTTACACCACTGCGATAGACCAACAGGTTAAAATTGGTGTTAACCATATTGGGTGCTACATATATTTCTCTTTCCATAAACGATCTGGCAAACAACAGATTGGAGTCAGGAACATCCTGAAAAAGCTGGTCGTCAACATCGCAACCGCCCATTGGGAAAAACACTATTAATCCCAATAAAATAAATATATACTTCTTAATTTTTCTTAGTTTTATATTTTTAAAACAAGATGCCCGAAAAGAACGGATTATCAAAAATTTTTGCGATCATTCCTGAATACTTTTCAGGCATCTTTTTGTTTTTACTTCGTTTACCAGAAGGGATTTTGAACCAACAGATTGTTTCGTTCAATCTCTGCCTGAGGTATGGGGTAGAGATAGTGCCTGGGCTCAAACACCCTGTCTTCATGGTGGGTGCGCTGCCAGAAAGCAGAACCGGGGGCATCGGTATTCTCAAAAATATTCATACCGTAGAAGGGCTGTCCGTTGGTTTGTTCGCCTATGAGCCAGCGCCGGGTGTCAAAGAAGCGATGGGTTTCAAAAGCAAGCTCAACCTGCCTTTCCCGTTGGATCAATTGGCGCATGAGGTCTTTATTTCCAACTGCCTGTGGGTAAACATCCTGGATGTTGGGTACCCCGGCACGGCTTCTTACCATATTCAGATAGGTAAGAATATCAGGGTTGGAAGGTTCATATTCGTTAAGAGCCTCCACATAGTTGAGCAGTACTTCTGCATAGCGCAAAAGGATCCACGATCGTGTAACCACAGGAGTGGTAAAATCGTTGCTGGGATGGCTCATTTTGCGAATGGAAACCCCTGACTTGGGATAATCGTGTGCAGCAGCAGCAGGACCATCGGCACCGCCCCAGTGATACCTTACAATGTATTCGGCACCGGGGAAGATCCAGTTGGCACCACTCCATAGCACAGAAACATAAAACCGTGGTTCGCGATTCACGAACATGTTGTACGTTTCGCGGGTTTGCCCTTCAATGGGATGGGTAAATTCGGTAAATCCATTATCCACGTATCCTGAAGCGGGATCTATAACAGGATTGGCCTGGCTGCCGTTATAGCCGGTAATGGGATAAATTCCATTGTCCATTGCGTAGGCATCAATCTGCAGCTGGCTGGCTGCTTTGCCACCATAGCCTTGTCTGCCGCGGGGTCTGCAGTGCATATCCCACCACCAGCCACCTTCGGAGCGGCCATGAATAATCTCTGAATTCCATGAATTGATAAACACACCCCAGTAAGATGCAAAAGGATCGTTATTTACATTTACCAGTTGATACTGGTTGAGATCGATCACTTCTCTTGCTGCCATGGCAGCCCTGCGCCACTTGTCTTCGTTATAAGTAGCAGAGAAGAGAGGTGTTCCGTCAGAATTCCTCGCATTGGCATACATGGGATTGCCATTGAACTGCGGGCTGGCTGCATAAAGCAACAACCTTGCGCGGTATGCCAGGGCAGCACCCCTGGTGGCTTTTCCATACCATTGTGATGGCCATTCGAGGGGGAGTACGGCAGCTGCTGTAGCAAATTCGTTGGCCACCCAGTCTACCGATTCATCATAGGATGACCGGGCCATATGAACACTGCCGTCCAGAGGATAGGATTCTTCGCCAAGAAGGATCACAGGGCCATACATCCTGATAAGCTGGAAATAAAAGTACGCCCTGAGGAAACGTGCTTCAGCCTGCATGGTAGCTACCTGTGCAGGGGTAAGTTCATCTGCTTCGTGGACGCGCTCCATAAAGTAGCTCGCATTGCGGATACCCTGATATAAATGATTCCATTTCTGAAAAGGGGCACTGGCAGGATCCCAGTTGCCTGAATTGATATTGTGGTAACCTCTTCTGTAGATAAAATCAGCTTCATCGCTGGCAGGTACCCATGGTGTTTCATCATGGATCCACTCCTGTGGGGAATAACTGTATATATGAGCCAGAAAGCTTTCTACCGTTTGTCTGTTTTCAAAAACCATATCCATGGTGAGGCGGTCATCAAGCTCAACATCCAGTATATCACAGGAAGTGATCATAAAAAGAGCCGCGAGAAACCATGCCAGGGGCTTTATATTTAGTAATCTTTTCATAATTGCCGTTTTTTAGAAATTTACACTTGCTCCAAAATTAATCACCCTTGAAAGGGGGTAAACATTACCGTTGTTGGTACCCAGCTCCGGATCCCACATATCAAAGCTGCTAAAGGTGAGCAGATTCATACCACTGACAAAGAAGCGCATATTCTGGATCCTTGCTCTTTGGGTAAGGGTGGGAGGTAGCGTATATCCGAACTCAATATTGCGCAAGCGGATGTAACTCATATCTCTTTGCCACCAGGTTGAAGGCCTGAAGTTATTTTCATTGGGGCCATCAGAAAGCCTGGGAAACAACACATCCTGGGAAGGATTGTCTTCTGTCCAGCGGGAGTGATAAACATCCTCGTAAATATTGGAACGCCCCAGGTTGGGAGAATTAAAGGGGAATACCGGCACACCACCGATCATCCTGGATACATTATCCACCCCCTGGAACAGGAATGAAAAGTCAAAGCTTTTGAAAACCATACTGGCCCCAAAGCCATAAACGATCTCAGGAATTGTGGAAAATCCCAGGGGAACCTCATCGTTGGAGTCGATCACACCATCACCATTTACATCAAGGTACTTGATATCGCCGGGGCGCAGGTTGGTAAGGCCAAACTGAGTGGGGCTCTGATCGATCTCTTCCTGTGACTCAAACAAGCCAACAGCAATAAATCCAAACTGCTGACCAAACTTCTGGCCGTGCCTGTTTCGGTATGACCACAGGTAATCAGGCTGGTCGTTTTCAATAATCTTATTGCGGGCATAGGAGAAATTACCCATAATTGAGATGGAGAACTCACCAAAGCGGCGCATATATTCAATGGAACTGTCAAATCCGCGATTTTCCATCACCCCAAGATTCACAAAAGGAGGAGTTTGCAAGCCGATAAATCCGGGCAATGAACCTCTTTGCAAGAAGATCAGGTTACGTTCTTCGTAAAACACATCGGCCTGCACCTGCAGATCATGGAAGAGGTGAAACTCAAGCCCCAGGTTGGTCATCTGGGCCTTTTCCCATGTTGCATTGGGAGTACCTATCTCACCAAAAGTAATTCCACCATGCCATGCATTGTTGGGTCCGAAATTGTAACCAGCGGCTCCTTCATTTACTGTAGAAAGGTAAATAAACCTTCTCCCACCACCAATTTGATCATTACCAACAGAACCATGCGATCCGCGAAGTTTAAGCCAGGTAATGGTTTCACTCAACCCAGCGAAGAAAGCCTCATTGGAGGGGATCCAGCCAAGAGCTACAGAGGGGAAAAACCCAAAACGATGCCCTTCGGCAAAGTTCTCTGAACCGTTGTATCCAAAGTTTCCTTCAAGGAAGTAACGATCACCATAAGAATAGGTAACCCTACCTGCAATACCCTGGTGTACATAAGGCAGTGATGTTTCAAAATTTCCTGCCCCGGTATTCATAAAGCTGCTCTGGTTATACAACAACAAACCACCAAAAGCATGGGGACCAAACCTACGATCATAGTTGAGTGCGGTTTCAAAGTATATTTTTCGGTTGGCCCCACTTTCTGAACTATAGCTAAGAAACTCCTGTCCTTCACGTGTACGGTTGAAAACAATATCACCGTTTTCGTCACGATTTACTGCCAGAAAGGTTTCAACTTCTTTAAACCTGCGCATGGTACTGGTATTGTATTTGTCAAAAGAGAACAATACCCTTCCTGACAACCCTTCGGTTATCGCATCCATTTCCTGACGCAGAGAGATAATAGATTGTACCGTATTCTCCCATATATCAGAATAGCCTGAATTTACCAGCAGGTTGTAAGGATTCTCACCGGTACCCCATGACGGGCCGCTGGCACGACCATCGGAATATTCAGCCGGAAAAACATTGGGTGAAGTGGCAAAAGCATATCCCCAGATATTTGCAGAAGTTGCTCCAGGTGTATTTCTTGATGTAAGTATGTCGCCGATACCCAAAGATAGTTCAGTAGTTTCGGTTACAGAAATATCTATGTTTGATCTGAAATTGTAACGCTGAAGATTGATATTGGAGTTGTAACGGGCAAGTTCATTCTGGGCATACATCCCGTCTTCATTGTAAAAGGATCCGGACATAAAGTACCTTACCCTTTCGGTACCACCCCTTACATTAAGATTGTGCCTGTGGTATCCGGCACTACCTGAGTACATCTCATCAAGCCAGTTTACATTGGGAAACAGATCAGGATCAGAATGATTACGATAGGCATCAATAACTTCCTGAGAAAAAAACTCCATACCCCGTGCTTCGTTGAACAGCTCGGCAAACTGCACGGCATCCACAAATTGAGGCATACGCGTGGGGCTGGTCATCCCGGTTTCGGTACGAAAGCTTACCGTGGGCCTGTCCTGCACACCTCGTTTGGTGGTAATAAGCACCACCCCATTTGCACCCCTGACACCGTAAACGGCAGTAGCAGTAGCATCCTTAAGAATGGAGACGGTTTCGATCTCTTCCACATCAAGGCCATTGATATCCCTTTCAATACCATCTACCAGGATCAGCGGATCGCGGTTGGCACCAAAGGTACCTACCCCCCTGATCCAGAACTGGGCATGATCAAAGCCCGGCTCACCGGTGGTTTGTACCGATACAATACCCGCCATTCGTCCTGCCAGGGCATTGCTGATGGAGCGGGAAGGAACCTGCAGCTGCCCCACATCAATGGTGGTAATAGCACCCACCACACTTTCGCGGCGCTGCCAGCCATATCCTACCACCTGGAATTCGTCCAGTCCTATGGCAGAATCCTGCATAACAACATTGATAATATTCCGGTTCAGGATTTCTATTTCCTGGGTTTGCATACCCACGAACGAGAAAACCAGAACGGTAGCATCAGCGGGTACAGTAATGCTGTAGTTACCATCTACATCGGTGGTAACACCGAGCGTTGTGCCCTGCACAACCACATTCACCCCGGGAAGTGTTTGTCCCTGGGCATCGGTTACCGTACCTCTGATCTCAGTTGCAAACGCGCTCATGGCAGTAAGTTGCCACAAAGCAAAGAAAGCCATGAAAAACGCTGCCTTCAACCCTTTGGTATCAAACATCTTTTTCAAAACTCTCACCTTCATTGTAAACTGTTGTTTTTTCATAAAGTTTTGGTTTGTAAGTAATTGATAGTTGAGTATCTGGATTGTCATCCCAAAGGAGACTACTAACAGATCAGAATTCATTTACGGTATCATCCGTAATGTAATGCACTTCAGCCAATGGCTTGGGGTAACCTTTCTGAGCAATGTACGATTTTACTTCATCGATTTGCTCCTGGGTAACGGTAAGCCTTCTTACGCCATAATCGTTGATATCCATATCAATGGGGGTAAGAAAGCCCCATGCTTCAAAGAAATCGGTCATATCAAGCTGTGCCACGTTACAAACTGTGCGCACAAACTCTATCTGGGCATGTCCATCTGTAGGTGGATCGGGATTGATGCGTATTTGCTCATGCACATCTTTATAAAAATCGGTATAGCCTCTTGCTTTTGCAAAATAAAGCTGCAGCTGCCAGAAAGGCACCAGCTTGCAGAACACATCATCATGGGCACCATGGGCAAGCCCTGTGGCGATGATCTGACTAAAAGCCTTGTCGTACCGGTTTTCGTATCCGGGTATATTTTCTGTCTGGAGTCGTGAGGGATTCCCGAAGGAAGTCTGTACATGCTGGGAGTAGATATTCACGGTAACCTCTGCGAGACCAATCCACATAAGCCCGGGCCGGGTCTGATGGATGTGCCCGGTTTCGTGGGCCGGCCCCCAGATGTGATCACCTCTCAGCGATTCGTGGTTAGCAATATGTACCAGGGTGGAGGGTGCATATTCGGTCGCATTGCCGGTAGCATGCATATAAACTCCCGGAGAAGTATTGGTGCGGTAGTACAATCTGCCGGCAGGCACCCGGTCATATTTATACAATCCCATGAGCTCCTGCTGCAATGTCACAATGCTGTCGTAAACCTCCACAAGCCTGGGCGCATTTGTTACATGCTGCCTCAGCTCATGAGTGGTAAAGGTAATCAGCGACTTGTTCCCTTTGAGATCAAAAAAGCTGTAGGAAGCTTTGGCGATCATTTCCTCCCAGTCTTCCTGAGTGTGTTTATTGAGGTCAAAATACCCGTTGATGGTACCGGTGGCAATATTCACCCTGGCTTCATGTTCCAGATCGGTATTATATATAAGGTATATCAGCCCGTTGGATGGAGATATGATCCGGTTGGGACCGGGATTGAGGAAAAAGTCCTGTCCACCATAGCCTTCGTGATGATTCACCACGCGCAACACCATGTCTGCAACCAGCTCATCCACAAATACCACGATATCCTCGCCCCATTTTACATGGATGCCGGTAACATTGTCATAGGAGCCCATTCGGTTGGTTTTGTTTTCAGCGGCGATGATTGCCGGATCAGGATAGGTTTTGTAGAGTCCGGTTCGCTCTGATGGGTAAACACCATCGTAAATAGCCAGGGCCATGGTACGGATAAAATCGTTATCGATCCCTTCCAGTTCTTCTCTTGATACTCCCTCTTTTAGTTCAGACAAGCTAAGGTCAGTAAAAAATGCATCGTAGTCCGCAGCCTGGCTGTTGAGCCTGAAAAATTCAAACTGCGAGGCAGAAATAAAATCGTTGCGCCCTTTCGTAGCCACCAGCCTTATGGAGTGTGGGTTTTCAAACCCATCGGAAAAGAAAACTCTTTTGGTGGATGCGTTATCGGCAAACTCAAAAACGCCCAGTTTTTCATAATCATCCTGCTCACGCGTTTGAAGCCATACTTCAGTCTCAAGGATAAAACCATTTACACCACCATCTTTACGTGGATGGTAGAGCATATAATCAATGGCGTCGGTATCATCGGGGAAGAAAAAGTCTATTACTACAGGCACATTGGGAAACAATGACTGGTTCCAGCGGCTGTGATACAAGGTATTGAAATTTCCGTCCAGCGCTTTGGAGATGTCTTCTCCGGATTGATGCTCACTTGCAGTAGCTGACGAGGTGAACACCTTTATGTCATATAATATATCAGAGGCATTCCCCGGGTTATAGGGATCCGGATCCGAAGGTTCGTCAATGGGTGGTTCGGGATCGGGCTCCACGTCTTCCAGTTCAGGAGAACAGCTGGCCGACATAAGGAATATACTTATTAATAAGGTAAGCAGTGTTTTGGTAATGGAAATTGCCATAGCGTTTTAATTAATTTT
>SLIL01000076.1 GCA_007135645.1 Bacteroidales bacterium | reverse complement strand
TAATTCTTTGTTTTTTAGATACTCTTCCAGAATTCTTTCTGCTTCTTTTATGGCTTTCAAATAATCTTTGTTTGATTTTTTAATAAATCCATTTAAGCAGACAGCTTTTGCGCATTCCGAAAAGTTTAAATGGTCAATTGCAAAAAACTAAAACCCGATATTCATTTCCTGCTTTTTTCCGTAGTTCATGAAATTTTGAGTTCTTTAATTTCTTCACAAAATTCGAATGAACGACTTTAAATTCTTCCATAATCAATACGAGTTGAAAGAATTTATCTGAAACTCTTTTTCCTTGCTTGTCTATGAAGTCTAAACATTATTCTGTAATATCAACTTCTCTCATTTTGCAAATGTAACGAATTCGTTACAAATATCCAGTATTCTTCTCTTATTTTTTTGGTAGAGGCGCTGTTAGGCTTGAAGCACAACATTGAATAACGAATTTTTACCTGTAGGGCACTGATTATTCTAGCATTTGATGTCAGCGCAATTGCTATTTAAGTTGATTGCTAATGGGACTAAAGTCTCGTCCTAAGTTGCTCATTTTTCATCCGTCAGTTAAAACTGACGGCAATAGAAAAATAGCTCGTTAATACAGAAAATCTACTAACTGGTAAGATTACAGATAATTAAAATACCTTTTCATTGATGACGGACATAAATGGTAGCTGAAAACAGAACACAGAACACTTTGATTTTGGAATAGGTAATAAATTTATTACCTTTGTGTGGTGAAGAGCAGTGAACTGGTCAAATTACTTGAGAACGATGGGCGAAGACCTCAAAACGATGAATACTCCAATTATTTTTACCATAATAAAAGAAGATCAGGGATATAGTGCCTGTTACAAAGATGGAGATAATCATATTTTTTCAGATGGGGATACCTTTGAAGAGCTCAAAGACAATATCCTGGAAGCAGTTAATCTTGCCATGGAGGAAACCGGCACCACCTATACAATTGCGGATATTCAGTTTAGGTATGATCTGGAAAGCTTTTTTGCATTTTACCGTGTTATTAATGCCAAAGCACTGGCCGAACGTATCGGGATGAACCAAAGCCTTTTAGCACAATATATTAAAGGTAAAAAGAAGCCTTCTGAACAGCAAATGAAGAGAATTCTCAATGGTGTGCATCAGATTGGTAAAGAGCTATCTGAAACAACATTTATTATTTAAGGTCTGCTGAAAAACGCACAATGATCTCCATTTAAATTATTACCTTACATTCAGTAGCCCGGTAAAGCACCATATTTTTCTGTTCCTTTTATGATTATCTGTTTTCTTGCCAATAAATGTTTTTCCAAATGGCAAAACACATTCTATTGCCGTCGTGCTTTAGCCGACGGACATAAGAAATCATCGAAGAAGAAAGCGCTGCGAATTTATTATTGCAGGAGAGATGCATTTGATGTCAGCGCAATTGCTATTTAAGTTGATTGCTAATGGGACTAAAGTCCCGTCCTAAGTTGCTCATTTTTTATCCGTCAGTTAAAACTGACGGCAATAGAAAAAATAGCTCGATAATACAGAAAATCTACTAACTGGTAAGATTACAGATAATTAAAATACCTTTTCATTAAGACGGATAATCATAAATATTTTCTCTATTTTTATCCGTTCAAATCAAATGTTTTCCATTTCTTAATTCTTTTAGCCATGAAAAGAGCTGTTGTAAGGATTCCTCAAGGGGTTTATGGACTGACCCTGTTTGTTGCAATGATGATTTTTCTTGCAGGTTGTGGCAGAAGATCCGAGCTTCGTATTCCCGAACCTCCGGCGATGGAGTTTAGCCGTTACATCAGCGCTTTTAGCGGTGGGGTAATGTCAACTGACGAAACTATCCAGGTACAATTTGCTTTTGCCATTGTTGATTCGGCTACAGTAGGGCGGGAAGTCGATCCTGGTCTTTTCCGCATTCGCCCGTCAGTGGATGGAACAGCAATCTGGAAGAACAGCCGGACCGTTGAATTCAGGCCTTCGCAACAGCTTCCCCACGATCAGGTTTTTAATGTCACCTTTCATCTGGATAAGCTTATAAACGTGGAGAGAGAGCTGAAAGAGTTCAGGTTTGGATTTGTGACCATGCCCCAGGCAGCCAGTATGCACATCGAACACGTGGGAGTTTACACCGAAAACAACCAGCCACGGGTGCGTGTTAGAGGGGTTATTGAAACTGCCGACGCAGCCTCTTCAGAGAAAGTTCGGGAGATGCTGAAGCTCAGCCGTGGTTTTGGGAATGACAATGAGATACGCTGGGTGCATGGCTCACGCAACCGCCGGCATACCTTTACCATTAGCAATATATCAAGGTCGCGTGGGGCACACGAGCTGGTGATTGACTGGAATGCCCGGCCCATTGGTGCCAGGGATCAGGGTTCAGAAACCATAACTTTACCGGAGCCCGGAACTTTCAGGCTTGTGCATACCCATTTCGAGCAGCTTCCCGAGCCCAGGATTTCCCTCCAGTTTTCTGAAAAAGTGGATCAGCAGAATCTCGCCGGGCTGGTCTATTTTCAGGATATGGCCAATTTATCTACCCGTATTTCCGATAATGAGATCCTGATCTACACCCGGCGCGACCTCACGGGGCGTCATGTTCTCAGTGTGGAAGCCTCGGTGCGCGATGCAAATGGCAGCCGATTAGGAGAAAAAGTAGTTCGTGAGTTTAATTTTGAAGACCTGAAGCCCGGGGTCCGTCTTGCAGGGAGAGGAGTGATCATCCCCTCATCACGTGATCTGCTGTTTCCTTTTGAAGCGGTAAACCTGGCTGCAGTGGATGTGGAAGTGGTCAGGATCTTTGAAGATAATATCCTGCAGTTTCTGCAGATCAACCAAATAGACGGAAACGATCAGCTCAGGCGGGTAGGACGGATCGCAGCCCGCCGAACCATGCCCCTTACCACCGGCAACGCTACCAGCCTCAATCAGTGGAACCGTTTTGCCATTGACCTGGCCGAAGTGATCGATCCCGAGCCCGGCGCTATTTACAGGGTTTATCTGTCTTTCAAAAAAGAATATGCGCTGTATCCCTGCGGAGAAGATCATCAAACCCTGACAACGATTCTTGCATCACTGGATACCAGCTGGGAACAGGAGTCAGACCAGATCAGGTACTGGGGATCTTACGGCCCGGGATACAACTACCAGGATTATGTATGGAGTGAAAGGAATAACCCATGCCATCAAAGCTACTATGTCAACACTGCCGTTAGCCGCAATATTCTTGCATCCAACCTGGGTGTTATTGCCAAAAAGCAAACCGATGGTACCTGGGAGTTTGCCGTAAC
>SLIL01000414.1 GCA_007135645.1 Bacteroidales bacterium | reverse complement strand
TTGGTATCGCCAATAACAAACACGAATTCTTTCAGCGCCGGGGGGTCATGCAAAACCAGGGTTACAGTGGAGTCGTCGATGTAATTGATTCCGGGCATCACTCCTTCGGGAAGGTCTGCCACGGTGGGTTCGGGCCTGATAAAAATATAGGTGGAGTCAACCGCTGTTTCATCATCGTTGCTGGCATAAGCGTGGATCCAGTGGGTGCCGTAGCCATATTCGGTACTGCTGAAGGTGTAAGATAACTGACTTTCGGTGGTGGTGGCCACTTCTGACAAATTAACCATCAGGGTGATCTCTTCTGATTCAATGGCAGCAACAACAATTTCCAGATCATCGCCATATTCAAGTATGGGTTGATCCTTTGGAGGATTTAGTATGGCTACACTTAGCACGCCTGCTTCATATACATCCACAAACAGGTCAATGCTCTGGGGAGATCCTGCAGCAGCCCTGAATACAAAGGCAAGCCCGGTGATCACCTGGTTGGCAGGAACATTATAGAAATCACGGATATTGGGTGTAATTTCCAGCACGTAAAAGTCATCATCGAGCCTGTCAAGCTGGGGTTGGGTCTCGTTGTTGCCCCAGTTTCCAATCACATGCTGCCAGTTGCCTACACCGGCAATGTTAACACCGGTATGGGTGTACAGGTCGCCCGTGTATCCTTCCAGGTCGGTGCCTGTGGCATCAAAATATATGAGTACGGGAGTAGCATCGGTAGGTAACAGGGGGTCAGAGAAAATTGTCTGGCTTTGAAGGGCGGTGGCTGCGAAGAATAAACTAAGCGCCATAAAGCCTGCGAGGAGGTGATTCTTGTAAGTAACGTGTTTTAGCTTCATGCTATAAAGAATGTTGGTTAGTAAAATGCAAGAGCGTTTTGCTCCTTTTTTCCGGATACAAAAGTAGCAAAAATTGGTGGTTTAATTTTGTCTTAGGCACATTGTCAGCATTTTAATAAAGCATAATTTATGGCTTCACCCGGGTAAATCATCAAAAATATTGTATTAATTTTACTGTTTACAGGCCGTATGTATAAACCCCAAAAAAGTCAACATTATGAAGAAGTTTTTGAAAATTACCGGAATAACCCTTGCTGTTTTACTTGCCTTGCTCATAATTCTCCCCATTGTTTTCAAGGGGCGCATCATTGAACAGGTGAAGATTGCAATCAACGAAAACGTCAATGCAGAGGTAGACTTTGGCACGTTTCGCATCTCTTTCTTCAGAAGCTTTCCTGATGTTTCTTTCCGGCTCAATGATCTTACTGTTGTGGGGGTGGATACCTTTCAGGGCGATACCCTTGCCAGTGTGGAAAGTTTTTTTATCTCGGTAAACCTCATGAGCCTCTTTGGCGATGAGGGATATGAAATCAAAACCATTAGGGTAGATAAACCCCGCTTACTGCTAAAAGTATTGAAAGACGGTACAGCCAACTGGGATATTGCCGTCCCTTCCGAAGATCCTGAAGTTCCTGAGGAGGTGACTGAAACCGACAGTGACTTTGACTTTAAAATTGCATTGCGCAGGTTTCAGATCCGCGATGCCCACATTGTGTATGATGACAGAGAAATGGATGTGTATGCCAGACTGGTAAATTTTAACCATACCCTCAGAGGGGATTTTACGGCCGATTTTACCAGCCTTGCCATTCGCGATACCTATATTGAGTCATTGCTGGTGCGCTACGAAGGGATCCCATTTCTCAATGGGGTGTTTGCAGAGTTTACAGCTGATATTGATGCCGATCTGGAGCAGTTTGAGTTTACCTTTCGCGATAATAGTTTCAGGCTGAATGATCTGTTGCTGGTTTTTGAGGGCTCTTTTGCCATGCCGGGCGATGATATGGTCATGGACTTTACCTTTGCTTCTCCTCAAACTGCCTTCAGGTCATTTCTCTCCCTGGTGCCTGCCGTTTATGCCCAGGATTTCGACGGACTTGAGACTGATGGCACCCTTGGATTCAATGGTTATGTAAAAGGGGTTTTCAATGAAGAAAGCATTCCCGGGTTTGGGCTTAATATTGATGTAAACAACGGAATGTTCCGCTATCCCGATCTGCCGGCAGCAGTGACCGACGTGAACATAAAAACCGTAATCAGCAATCCCGGAAAGGACGTCGACCTTACGGTTATTGATGTAAGTCGTTTTGCAATGAATGTGGCAGGCAACCCTGTAGACTTCCGTCTCAACCTGAAGACACCGGTTTCTGATCCCCAGATCGACGCCATGCTCAAAGGAAAGATCGACCTGGGTGGAGTAAAGGATTTTTATCCACTGGATGAAGGGGAAGCCCTTAGCGGGATCATTGAAAGTGATATGACTGCCAGGGGGCGCTTGTCGAGCATTGAAAATGAACGATACAATGAATTCGTGTTTACCGGGCGCTTTGGGATCACCGGGTTGAATTATGCAAGTGAGGCATTCCCACAGGGAGTTGAGATCTCCAGGGCCGACATGCAATTTTCGCCCCAGTTTGCCCAGGTAAATGCTTTTCAAATGAAAATCGGCGACAGTGATCTTTCTGCCACCGGAAGAATAGATAACCTGCTGGGCTTTGCCCTCAATGATGAGGTGCTCAGCGGCAGGTTTGAATCCTATTCATCCTATTTTAATCTCAACCAGTTTATGGCAGAAGAGCCGGAAGAGCAACCTGAAGGAGAGCCTTTAGAACTATCTGTAATTGAAGTGCCCGGCAACCTGGACTTTACTTTGCAGAGCCGTTTTGACAAAATACTGTTTGGCGATCTGGAGATAAGCAATGCCAGCGGTGCCATCAGGGTTGCCGATCAAACCGTAAGCATGAACGATTTGAGGATGAATATGCTTGGGGGCTCACTGATGCTGAATGGATCCTATGCCACCCATGATGTTACTCAACCCCGCATCGATTTCGGTCTGAATATCACCGGTTTTGATATTCAGCAAACCTTCAATACATTTAACACCTTTGCTGCCATTGCTCCTGTTGGAGAGCGGGCAAGCGGACGCTTTTCAGCCGGATTCACCCTCAGTGGTCTGCTTGACGAAAAGCTCGATCCGATTCTTTCTTCTCTGGCCGGGGGAGGCCGGTTCAGCTCAGCTGCTGTAACGGTAGAAAACAGCCCTGCACTGGTGGGACTGGCAGAAAATCTGCGAATGGATATGTTCCGAAACATTAATCTGCGTGATCTGAATGTGATGTTCCAATTCAGGGACGGAAGGGTAGAAGTGCAACCTTTCGATGTGCGGTTTGGAAATTCCATGGCAACGGTTAGCGGCAATCATGGTTTTGACCAGACCATCAATTATCTTATGAGC
>SLIL01000211.1 GCA_007135645.1 Bacteroidales bacterium | reverse complement strand
GCAGGCAATTCTACACAAACCCTGTTTTACACCTTTACAGACCGGGATCCTCATACCGGGCTCAGCTATTACCGCCTGAAACAAACCGATTTCGACGGAAGCTATGAATACAGTGACTGGGTTGCAGTGCTAATGCAGGAAGATGAAGGGGAGTCGTTGCCATCCATCAGGCAGGTAGTTGCACAATACCAAACCATACACCTTATTTCGCTGGTGCGCAAAAATGTCCCGCTTCAGTTACAGGTTGTGGATGTTATGGGACGTATACTCTATCAGAATCAGTTTACCCCTGAGGACTCTTTGCTGGAATATGCCATTCCGGTTCCCATATCCGGAATATTCATCATCACCCTTAATGACTTCAGGGGAGTATCTTACCGCAAAGTTTACAAATAAAAAAAGCCGGATCAACTCCGGCTTTGAAAATAATATCTTAAATATCTGGCGTATTTAATTGGCCACAACCAGCCTCTTGCTTTTAACCGTTTGGTTGTTAACGATAAGCGAGTAAATGTAAATTCCGTTATTGAGACTGGAAGTATCAATGCGCACGCGGCGTGAGCCGGGTTCAACAGGTTGGGTGATCACTGCATTTCCAAGGAGATTGCGCACCACCACCTGTGCATTGGAAGTCCCTGCAGGCAGGTCAAGGTTGATCCAGGTGTGATCGCGGGCAGGGTTAGGGCGGGCATCGCCGAGTCCAAACGCTTTGGCATCAAAAAACGCAACGCTGGTATGATCTTCAATGATAAAATTGATGGTTACCTGCACGGCCTCAAAGCTTTCGCGATCATCGTAAAACTCATATACTACCTGTGAAATGCCGGCAACACCGCCAGGGAAAAATTCGGTATAAAAGTCGGTGTCGGTTGACACTCCTTCTGGTTCAAGAATAATCGGTTCCTCAACCTCAAATATCATAGGTGAAAAACAATAATCCAGCCAGCAGAAAGTATTGCTGGCACCATCCACCATATCCACCTCGATCTTTCTAACAAACACTTCAACATCTTCTTCGCCGTTGTTGGCAAAGAAAATGTTAATCTTCATGTAGTCATCGTCAATGGTCGCCAGGATGTTGAGGGTGTCATTGGTTATATCCTCCATGTTTTCATTCAGGATCACCACTTGTGCCCTGGCTGAAAAACCGGTGAATAATAACCCTATGAGAAAGGAGAGTAGTAATTTGTTCATATTCGTAATCTTTAGATTTTTCTGTAGGTTTTTTAAAATTAAATACCTTGAACAGAACGGGCAAAAAAGTAAGTATGCTGTTCAAAGATACATTAATTCCCCCATATTATTGCAAAAAGCAGGCCACAAACCTGCCAATTGTTGAAAAATAAACGGGACATTTTCTTTTTAAAGGCTAAACTGCAAGATGCTTTCAAAAGCAAAAATACTGAAAAAAGTGCTTCGTCCATATGAAAATATTTAATTAAATTTGGCTCACTTTTTAATTCATCCTTTGGCGCCAGCAAAGCCTTTACCCACGCAGTTGTTAAAACAATTGAAACATTGTTTTTAAGTATCTGTGATACTGTTTCAAAATGCATAGCTGTATATATGCACAAATATATTTATAAATATGTTTAAATTTGTTCTGCCAAACCAATAATCATAATTCAATACTTACTTAATCAAAACCAAATTAAACATGAAACAAACACTACAATTCTTTGCGATTTTTTTAACAATGTGGGCCTTTTCAGCCCAGGCACAGGTAGTGCTGAATGAAGATTTTGGCAGTGGGACTTTCCCTCCGTCAGGTTGGACCATTTCGGCACAGTCAGCCAACTGGTCAGCAGTATCCACCTCCAATGCAGGTGGCACAGCACCTGAAGTTCGCTTTGCCTGGGCCCCGCAGTTTAATGCCACCTCGCGTTTACAGAGCCCTTCGCTTGATCTTTCGGCTAACGAGTCAGGTCAAATCCTGATCTCTTTCAGGCATATGGTTGACCATTATGGTGGCCCATATACCATTGGTCTTGCATACAGCGAAAATGACGGCCCCTGGCAGAATCTCTGGACGATTGTCAATCCTACGGCAGATGTGCCGGCACAGGTGGTGTCTTTGCAATTAACCGAAGAGGATTTTCCTGTAAACGGAAGTGATGTAAAAATAGCACTTTTCTTTTCAGGGGCCAGCTTCAACATCAATTTCTGGTATATAGATGATGTAAGCGTTATTATCCCAACAGATTTTGATCTTGCTTTGTCAGAACTTCATGTCCCGCAAATTTTTGAAGATGCTCAACCAATAGCAGGCAAGGTAGAAAATCTGGGTCTGGAAACCATTACGACTTTTGATCTGAACTGGCAGATTAATGATGGTGAGGTCATTACTGAAACTTTTGATGGGTTATCTCTTGAGTTTGGTGAATCCCTCCATTTTGAAACCGAAGGGCTTATTGATGAAGAGCCCGGAACCTATACCCTTAATGTGTTTCTTTCCAATATCAATGGCGAAGAAGCCGATGATAATCCTGACAATGACTCCATACAACAAACAATCAGCTTTCCTTCAGCAACAGTGGCATACAGACCTCTGTTTGAGTCGTTTTCTTCATCCACATGCCCGCCTTGTGCCCCATTCAATACCAATGTAATGAATCCCTTTGTTGCCAATAACATTGACAATTTATCCATTATCAAATACCAGATGAACTGGCCCGGAAGTGGTGACCCTTACTACACGCCCGAAGGTGGGGTGAGAAGAAACTACTATGGTGTTTCAGGTGTTCCTTCACTGGTGGTTGACGGTAGTTTTGTTTCCACCAATGCCGGGGCAGTGAACAATGCTTTCCAGGCGGGACTTGCACGGGAGGCTTTTTTGGAACTTTCCGGTGAATCCAGCATGGATGGTACTGTTATCAGCATTGATGTGGAGGTGAATCCTTTCGTTACACTTTCAGGTGTCAGGCTGCATGTAGTAGTAGTTGAAAAAACAACTTATGGCAATGCCACATCCAACGGTGAAACCGAGTTCCATTATGTTATGATGAAAATGTTGCCCAATGCAGAGGGTACCACAATTGATCTGGTTGATGGCGAAACCTTTACAGCCAGTTTCTCTCATGATATGGCAAACACACATGTGGAAGATTTTGATGACCTGGCCGTTGTTTTGTTTGTCCAGGATCATGCCAGCCAAACTGTTTTTCAGTCTGCTTTCACAGCACATGAAGCAGACTTTATAGCTGATTTTGATATTACCAATGATCAGGAAGATGTTGCGGTGGATGGTATTGTGAACATCTATTTCAACATGCCAGTAATGCATACAGATGAGTCGGAGATCACCAATGATAATGTGG
>SLIL01000476.1 GCA_007135645.1 Bacteroidales bacterium | reverse complement strand
CCAATTCCGATTTTTATACCGGGGCCTTTCCGGCAGAGTATGGCAACGCCATGGCAGGAGCTTTTGACCTGCGCATGCGCAATGGCAACAACCAGCGGCATGAATTCATGGGACAAGTAGGCTTCAACGGTTTTGAACTGGGAGCAGAAGGTCCTTTCTCCAACAACAACCAGGCCTCCTATCTGGCAAATTTCCGTTACAGCACCATGGAAGTGCTGCATGCAGCAGGTATGGACTTTGGCACAGGGGCTGCCATACCACAATACAAGGACCTGTCGTTTAAACTGAACTTCCCCTTAAACAAAGGCCGTTTATCCGTTTTTGGGCTGGGCGGCAACAACAGCATCGCCATGCTCGACAGCCAGAATGATGATGCCCAATACGGATTCTCGGGCACCGACCTCTACTACGACAACAGCATGGGTGTTTTGGGAATAAATTACCTGCACTACTTCAGTGAGAACGCCCGTCTTACCAATACTTTAGCCGTGTCAGGCATTGATGGTTCTACCCAAATGTACGACATTGATTTCAGCCTGGACAAACCCTATGTAGTTGAAAGGCTCTGGGAAGTTAAATACACACTATCAAGCAAGTACTCACACCGGTTAAGTTCGCGAAACTTTTTCAATGCAGGACTGGTTTACGATTTTTACGATGTGAGCTACAATGGTAAGTACTTCCACAAAAACCGTGAGCAGTACCACCATTATTTAAACAACAGCGGAAACATGAGCTTTGCCCGCGCGTTTGCAGAATGGCGGCACCGGTTCTCCGATGAATTGTCGGTCACCTCAGGGATACACTCTTCTTACCTTTTTCTGAATAACAGCTACGCGCTTGAGCCCCGAATGGGCATGAAGTGGGAGTTTATCCCCGGTCAATCGCTGAACTTCGGTGCCGGGTTGCACAGCCAGGCCCAGATGAGGGCCGTTTATTTCGGCCAGCGGCTTACAGACACGCTCAATCTTACGTATGAAATGACCAACCGGGACCTGGATCTTTCCCGCAGTGCCCATTTTGTTGCTGGCTATGAAAGATTGCTGGGCCAGGGGCACAGGCTCAAAGCAGAAGCATACTATCAGTATCTTTACAATATTCCCGTTGCATGGCGACGCCCCGAATTCTCAATTATCAGCCAGGGAGGGGGATACGGTTTTATGATATATGACCACATGGAGAATTCAGGAACCGGCGAAAACAAAGGGATCGAACTAACGCTGGAGAAATTCCTGCACAAGGGCTTCTATTACCTGGTTACTGCCTCTGTATTCGATGCTGGCTACAGGGGATACGATGGTGTATGGCGCAACTCGGCCTTTAACAACAACTTTGTGTTTAATGCCCTGTCAGGTTATGAATGGCAAGTGGGAAGCAAATCCTTATTGTCGGTTGACCTGAAAATGGTATATGCCGGCGGCACCCGGTACCTGCCAATTGATGCTGAGCGTTCCGTTAGAGAAGACGGGGTAAGATATAACTGGGAAAAAGCCTACGAAGAAAGATTTCCTGATTATTTCAGGTTGAACGGAAGGGTCACCTTCAGGCTCAACGGACGCTCCGTAAACCAGGAGTGGGCACTGGACCTGCAAAACATTACCAACCACCAGAATATTTTTATCCAGAACTGGAACAACCAGAACAATGAGATCAGTACATCCTATCAAATGGGGTTTATGCCCATGATGACGTACAGGATATATTTTTGATTCATGATGGTGATAAGAGCATCACCAGCATTTTAAAATCCAATGATCAAAGTAAAGCAATTTGACATTTATCCTTTGCAAAACCCGTTCATTTTCGTGCATATTTGTATAGAAACGTACACACTCCCTATTTAACAGCCATGGATGAATATATGTCATCTATCTGAAAATCTGATGTTTGTTTAATTTGGCATAAAGATAGATCTCATTAAAAACAATCTCTCAGTTATTTGAAAAATTTGCAAAAGTAATTATATCAACAAATTGCATAAACCCAGAAACTATGGAATACATCAGATTTACCTTGTTGTTTTTTGTGATCCACACCGTTACCTATTACATTGCAGGGATCATTAATTATCAGTTCTCCAGAAAACTTTACGGCGGAAGGGACCAGCTTTACAAGTCTTTTCTGAGAAACATGTCAGACCCCAAAGAAGCAATCGGGGTAAATAAATGGATCATCCCTGTTCAACTGGTCAGGGCCATTTTTATGTCGGTGGTACTTTACCCGGTCATTGGATTTTTGGGCGACCTTTCCTTTGCAATGCGGTTTTTGTTTATGGGCGGATTGATGTTTGTTTATGCCGATTTCTGCAGTGCAATCCCTTTCTCCAATACCCTGGAGGGCCTGATTTACATGAAGCCTGAATTTGTAAAACGCAAGGTTTTCTGGACGATACAGATGGAAGCGATAATTTACAGTGTTATCTTTGGACTGGCGGCAAGCTGGTTGTTATTCTGATAAAAAACTTACTAAATTTACCGACATCTTTCAGATGTTTTTCAGAAACAAACAAAAAAAAGCATGCGATAAACCAAGCCACAGCAATGTTATTGACGCAAAAGGAAATGATTATCTAAAAAATTGACTGTCATTCGATATAAAAAAATGAAAACAAACGAACACGGATAACACGGATCGAAGGGATTTACACGGATTTTTTCTATCAGTGATTATCCTTATAATCCGCGTCATCAGCGTTCTAGTAATAACGGTAGTAAATCAAAGGCACATGAAAATCGTATTGATCATTATAGCTGTTTGCGCCCTTGTTTTAATGGCTATTTACGCTTGGCTGGGAGGCTTTAAAAAGATCCGGTTCTCTGTTGAGGAAGCCGGCGGAGAAGTGCTCATTTATGAATCTCATATCGGGGATTATAAAAATGTGGGCAAAGTAATTGACAAAATGTACTACGCGCTTTTAAACGAAGAGAAAGTGGAATGCTTCCGGGGTTTTGGCATTTATTACGACAACCCGCAAAAGGTTGAAAAAGAAAAACTGCGCGCTGATGTGGGCAACATCCTGGAAAACCCCACACCACAGCTACTGGAACAACTTACCCCCGGGTACAACATCAGGACACTGGATAAACAACAGTACCTGGTTGCTGAATTCCCTTACAAAAACCAAATGTCTATCTTTATGGGCATTATGAAAGTATATCCTGCCCTGAATCGCTACATCAGGGAGAATAACCTTGATGAAGACGGGTTTGTAATGGAGATTTATGACGTACCCGGCAAAAAGATCATTTACAGAAAACAATTATGAGTCCAGTTTAAAAAGTGTAAGGTTTATAAAGTTTAAAAGTTAAGTGGCAGACT
>SLIL01000405.1 GCA_007135645.1 Bacteroidales bacterium | reverse complement strand
TTCAGGGGCGATCTTTTTTGTGTTCTGGTCTCATTGAAAATAAGTGCAGGGCTTTCCGGAACAAATGAACAATGTTTGAATTTTTTAGTTTCAACAAATAGTGAGTCTGCTCCGAAAAGTACAATACCCCCCAGCCCCCTACAAGGGGGAGCTCGCAACTTATTAAATTTATGCGAGTTATAAAGGGCCGTTTAATCAATAGCATTAAAATATAACTTTTCAGAGTGCACTCAATAATGGAGTTTAAAAGTAAAAATTCATTTTTTTTTGAAATTATCTTTTATACAATTCAATTAGAAACGTAACAATCTTAAACAGACAGAACGATGACAAAACATTATGCAAAAGCTTACTGGGAAGGCAATCTTACAAAAGGCCAGGGACAATACACGTTAAATACCAGCGGACATCAGGGTGCCGTAAAATTTTTAACTCGTTTTGAAGATGACAGGTCTGCCTCCAGCCCCGAAGAACTTATTGGTGCAGCCCATGCAAGCTGTTTCACCATGGCTTTCTCTCATGCACTGGACCAGGCGGGTTTCCCTTCTGATAAAATTGAGGCCGAAGCTGAAGTGACACTTGCCAAAACACCCAAGGGATTCAGCATTACGGAGATTTTGCTCAAAGCCAAAGGAACAGTAAAGGAAATTTCCAGAGAAAAGTTTCTTGAAATTGCTGAAGAAGCCAAGAAAAACTGCCCGGTATCGCAAGCCCTTGCCGGCGTGGATATTAAATTGCAAGCCGAGCTGCTTTAATTTTGCAAAACGTTATGAATAGGGTACAAACCACAGCGTTGATCAATGCTGTGGTTTTTCCATTTTGGTTTATTGAGTTTTTTGTTCCTGACAAAAACGAATAATAGCTTATTTTTATACTTAAAATTCATTTACCCTTTACAAAATCCCTCGTATGAACACCCTTCAAAAGATAAACCGGATCCTGTTTTTTACCCTGGGAGTCTATGGTCTGTTTTATTTTGGTTCTTCCTTCTTAATTCCGCTGATCTTCGGGGTGTTCTTTGCTTCCCTGGTAAGCCCATTATCCGGCCTCATTGAAAAAGCCCGGATCCCCCGGCTGGCTTCTTCTTTGATCAGCACACTGGTGATTTTTATTGTGGTGGGAGGTATTTTGTATCTGTTTATTTATCAGCTGAGCCTGTTTGTTACTGATATTGCGCTGATCCGAAGGGAGTTTCTGGTAATTATTGAAAACCTTCAAGACCAATTAACCAGCTTTACAGGCATCTCTCTGGAAGAGCAGCAAAGGATCTGGCAGGAAAGATCAGGTGAGTTCATCAACACCCTGGAATCGTCCATTACAAAGTTATTGGGTGATGTGGCCAATACATTAATAAACTTCCTGCTGGTACTGGTCTATGTGTTTCTGTTTACCTATTACCGGGATAAGTTTGCAGGTTTTGTAATGATGTACACTACCGAAGGAAAAAAGGAAAATATGGGTAAGATCCTGCACAAAGTAAGCAAAGTAGTATATCAGTATTTATGGGGTCGTGCCAAGGTAATGGCCTTGCTGGGAATAATGTATTATATCACGTTTCTTATTTTCGACATTCCCTATGCAATACTTCTGACACTTTTTGGGGCCCTGGTTACCATTATACCTTATGTGGGGCCCTTTATCAGTGGTTTGCTTCCCATGATCTTTGCAGTAATTTTTATGGAAAGTCTGGGTACTATTATCCTGTTTTCGTCCATCATTATTACGATCCAGCTGGTGGAAAGTTATGTGTTTGAACCCCTTGTAATTGGCAGTGAAGTAAAGCTCAACCCCTTAATGGTCATTATTGCCATTATCATGGGCGGTATGATCTGGGGCCTGGCAGGGATGTTCCTTTTTGTACCCATGTTTGCCATGTTCAAAATTGTGGCAAGTCACTCTCCTGGTATGGAGCCTATTGGTTATCTGATGGGGCCATCAAAGGAAAAACCATCCAAAGAAGATTCAAAATAAATGGAAAATAATTCTTTAACTTCCTCTGTTTTCAATTTTGATAACAGTTACGCGCGACTTGAAAGTAAGCTGTATTCTCTATTGGATCCGGTTAAGGTAAAATCACCATCGGTTGTTCTATGGAATGAATCCCTGGCCAGGGAATCGGGGGTGAATATTTCTGCGGATCAATCCGATGAAATCGCAGCCATTTTTTCAGGAAACCGGCTTCCGGAAGGATCAAAGCCCCTGGCCCAGGCCTATGCCGGGCATCAGTTTGGCCACTTCACCATGCTGGGCGACGGGCGGGCCATTTTGCTGGGAGAGCAGATCACTCCTGAAGGAAAATGTATAGACATTCAATTGAAAGGCTCCGGGCAGACTCCTTATTCGAGAAGGGGTGATGGCAGGGCTACCCTTTACTCCATGTTGCGCGAATACCTGATCAGTGAAGCCATGCATCATCTGGGTGTCCCCACAAGCCGAAGCCTGGCCGTGGTAGCTACAGGTGAGTCGGTGTTCAGGGAAACGGCTCACCAGGGGGCAGTGCTTACCCGAATTGCATCAAGCCATATCCGTGTAGGAACATTTGAGTACATCAGGTATCTGCAACCCCATTTGCTCAAGGAGTTTACCGATTATACCATTCAGAGGCATTTCCCGGAGATCAGTGAGGCCGAAAATCCTGCCATGGAACTTTTTCGCAGGGTAATTGAAAAACAGTCTCAGCTGGTGGCGCACTGGATACGTACCGGTTTTATTCATGGGGTGATGAATACGGACAATAGCGGTATTCCCGGTGAAACCTTTGATTATGGGCCTTGTGCCTTCATCAACGATTACCATCCACGCAAAGTGTTCAGCTCCATTGATCAATACGGACGTTATGCTTTCGGAAATCAGGCTTCCATAATGCAATGGAACCTGGGCTGTTTTGCCGTAACCTTGTTACCACTTATTGACAGGGATGAGAAAAAAGCCATTGAAAAGGTAAAACAGGAACTGGAAGGATTTGAGAACCTGTATGGCAGAAAATATTCCCGGATGATGTGTTCAAAACTTGGTATTGCTGATCCTCAGCCCAACGATGCCATGCTGGTGGATGAACTGCTCAACTGGATGCAGGACAACAAAGCCGATTATACCAATACATTCCTTTACCTGGAAAATGGTGAGGAAGTACTCCCCAAAAGTCAACGGTCTGTTTATGAGCTGGAATCCTTTAAAACCTGGCAATTGAAATGGCAACAAAGGGTGAACCAGAATAGTGGCGGTTTAGAAGAAGCCCGGGAGCTGATGCAAAAGACCAACCCCTTGGTTATTCCCAGGAACCACATTGTTGAAGAGGTGCTTGAGGCGGCAGTAAATAAC
>SLIL01000304.1 GCA_007135645.1 Bacteroidales bacterium | reverse complement strand
TAAAATGATTTAAATCAGATTATGCATCATCCAAATTAAATATTTAAAGGTTATGTTACAAGGCTTACACAAAACACACTATATTCCTTTCGTGGCAATTTTCTGAAGAATGTCAAAATATTTTATTCTATCTAACGATGTTTATTTTGTAAATGGTATTGCTAAATTATGTATTTACCATTTATCTCATTGGTTTTCTGGTACTCTTGCTCAAGCTTTTTGACAAACTTTCTTTTGGAGTTTCTAAAATCTAAAAGATTAATGGGTTCCTGGTCAAAAATAGTTGTTGTACAAAGTTTAGTCCGAGTTACCTCCACCCCCAGAATGAGTTTTTCATCGATCGATATTTCATAATCGGGTGGTTCTTCCTCCTGGCTTAATTTCCTCCAACTGTATTTGTGTTGAGGATGATTTTTCTGCAAGTATTCCTCAAAGGCTGCTTTGCAATAAATTTCACTCTTACGCTCACTCATTCATCCCCCTCCACAATCCCAATCTCCTCCTCCGTCAACCCATACAACCCATAAACCAACCGGTCAATCTCCTGCTCCAGGGCGGTAGTGTCGGCGGTGGGGTCAGTTTTAATCAGGTCATTGATCCTTAAGACTAATGATCGTACTTTGTCTACTATGAGTTTATCTGTCAATGAAACCGGTATTTGCTCAAGATACTGCCGGATAAACCTTAAATATCCACCTCTAATTGTTGATGTTAGGTTACTGTAGAAAAAATGAACTAGATTTGAGTTTAGTAACCCCAATAAATATAGATCGGATTTTGGTATGATGTAGGCTGTGTTCACGCAATAGGCTCCTGAATAGTCAATCAGACATTCGGCCTTAAGTGAAATGTCTGGCAGCATAATCTTTTCCTTCTCAAACTCCTCAAAATAATCAACAGCATCCTGTATCTCATACCATTTGTAGGTGCCGGGTTTTCTCCCTGGCCAAGGGCCTGAATGGTTTTTGGGTTTGGGTTCCAGCTGGGTTTTGAATTGTTCCAGGTGCTTCAGGATTGCAGGATAATTATCGATGATAATTCCACGACGTGTAAAAATCAAATACTTATCACTCACCGGCTGCTGGTACCTTTTGATATCCCTGCCTGCCAGGAAGGGTTTGATGATTTCTGCGCTTTTGGGGTCTTCTGCAATCAGGCGATCACGGATGGTCTGGTCAATAATAAAGGCTTCATTTAACCCGGTTAACACCCCTCTGTATATTTTACCTTTTACATATTCACCCAGAGGTATTCCTTTGCTTTTGATTTTAGCCAATAGCTTTTGCACCCTGCTGTCGGTCAATGTCCAGCCTTCGGGCTGCAATTCCCCGGTCAGGATGGTGAGCTTGTTATCTGCAATATAGGCCTGCATTCCGGCAGGGAAGTCAAGCGTTTGGATATTGGCTGCACTGAACTGTTCTTTGGGCATGGCTTTGCTTAGGCTAATGATACACGGGTAGGTGGTAGCTTCTTCAAAAACGGGTAAATCGCCATAATCCAGTATTTGTTCTATGCTGTGTTTTTGCACAAAATTGCGCAGGTTTTTTCCATAGCCTGCCCGCATCCATTTATTGGGGATGATAAAAGTAAAATCTCCCTCGTTACGCAACAATCGCATGCTCAGCTCTACAAAATACACATACAGGTCTGCGGTTCCTGCAAAGGTGCTGTACTGGCTCTGCAAATAAGGCTTTATGGCTGAAAACTCTTCCTGCCTGATATATGGGGGGTTGCCCAAAATTACGTCGAAGCCGATGTATTCCCCATTGTCATTGAGCACTTCGGGGAATTCAAAACGCCATTCAAAACTGTTTTCGTAGATTTTATTGTTTTTTATCTCTTCAAGTTTTGAACTTAGCTGTTCAATTTCTTTTTCAAGCTTTGCTCTTTCCTTCTTCCTTAGCTCCTGTAGTTTTTTCTCTGATATTCCATAGGGTGTTTCCGGTTCAAATAGAAAAGTGCCGGTAAATCGATGATATAATTCATTGGCAAGTTTATCCAGACGCTTTTTTGCAGGATTGTTCATCCTTATTTCAGTGGCAAAATCCTGTTTGATTTTCAATATTAATCTTTCCATTTCCCGTTTCTGCTCTTTGGTTTCAGCATTGCGGTAGGTGGCCACGGCCATGCGGTAGCTATCAATAGTCCATTTGCTCTTTTTCAGGGCCTGTCCCAGGTCGGCATCCAGGGCAAAGCGACTTACCAGGGAGTTGCCGCATTTGATGTTGATGTCGATGTTGGGGAGGGTTTCTAATTGAGACAGGGCATGCCCTGTCCTTACAGAAGCCACGTAGTAAGCGTTTTTCAGCAGCTCTATCCACAGTCTTAAGCGGCAGATTTTTACCGAGTTGGGGTTGATGTCCACCCCAAAGAGGCAGTTTTCGATGAGGGTTTGCTTTTCGTGGAAGAGGGCTTCCTGTACCCTCTGGCTTTCGGGGCTGCCGGGGCGGTATTCAAAGATCTGGCCGTCTTCGTCGGTAACAACAAGTTCGTCGTTCACCACTTCCACCAGGTATTCTTTGAGGCGTTTGCCCTGGCGGTCCTGCAGGATGCGCAGATCGTTCTTTATGGCTATGATTTCGTTGAGGGCCGATACCAGGAAGTGGCCGGAACCCACGGCGGGGTCGCAGATTTTCAGGCTGTTTACTATGGTGTTGGCTTCGTGGCGGTCTTCGATTTTATCGTACAGATCGTCGAGGGTCTGGCAGTTCCACCCTTTTGCTTCGTTAAACTTTTGCACAACCGCCCTGCGCAAGGTCTCACGGCACATATACATGGTAATAAAACCGGGGGTAAAGAAGGACCCGTCTTTATAGCCGTTGATCTTCTCAAAGATCAACCCCAGCACCGAAGCATTGATCAGGCTTTTGTTTTCTTCCTGGATCTCTTCGGAGCCTTCGCCGCTAAAATCGTAGGCATTGAGGAATTCAAAAAGGTACTGCAGGGTGTTCATACTGCTGGTGAGGCGCTTCCCCTTGCCGTCTTTGAGCACGGTGGAGGGGTGCAGGGACAGGGTATAATCGTCTTCGAGGTTGCTGATGAGCAGGGTGGTGTGTTCCAGCTCATTGGGTTCGAACAGCGAGCTGTTCAGGTACGGTACTTTGTGGAAGATGCGGTTAACGCTTTCGGGGCGATCCTCATGTTTGCGGGCCAGCACCTGGAAAAAGAGTTTATTGAGGGCATCGTAATTCTGGATCTTCTCAAAGCTCAAAAACTCATAACTCTTGTCTTTTTTGTGGTAGCTCAGCAGCTGGGCTTCCATGAGTTTGAGGAAAAGGATGCGGTTCATCCACGAGATGCACAGCTCCAGCCCCACGTTAAAGAGGCGCTCCTG
>SLIL01000444.1 GCA_007135645.1 Bacteroidales bacterium | reverse complement strand
TCCCTGGGAAAAGTTTCTTTCTTTCTCCAGGTCAATTTCCGCTTTTTTTCTCTCAGTAATGTCATGGGTAATACCTGCAAGGTATTCTATTTCACCCTCAGAATTTTCAATTCCGGAAACATATAGCTGGCCCCAGAACATTTCCCCATGCTTTGTGATAAAGCGTTTTTCAAGATTGTATTCATTTATTTGTTTGGTTGCCAGTTTGTTAAAGTATTCCCTTGTTGGGGCAACATCGTCAGGATGTGTAATGTCGGTATTCCTGAGGGTTTCCATTTCCTGATCTGTGTACCCCAGTTTTTGTGGCCACCATTTATTGAAGAAGCGGTATTTACCCGTAAGATCAACAATGCCTATTCCGGCATGCAAGGACTCAAATATTATTCTGAATTCTTGTTCCCGTTTTCTGAACTCTGTTTCTGAGAGGATCTGTTTTTCCATCATTGACATGATAATGCGCACCACTACAATCGAGCATGCTGTAATCATCATGAAAATAAACAGATAATAGTTAATGTCTTGATTTCTATGGGCTATATCCAGTACATTTTCCAGCAAGACAAATGAGCCTCCTGTCACAATAGAGATAAAAATTGCAGTGATCAGGATTTTAGAATTGAAACTGAAAAATGATTTCGGTTTAAGGTAGAGAATCTTTCTTACAATTGGAATATGTAGCAGCAATTCTGCTGCCATAATCAGGAAAAAGTAATTTAAAATGTCTTTGATCAGAAATCCTGATAACAGCCCTGGTTCAAAGTATTGAACGGATTCTGAGCCCCAGAAGGGAGGATTTAAACTCGCCAGCTTATTAAACAGCACCAGAAAGGTGAATGCGGCAGTGGGAATAAAAACAATAAAAAGCAGGATCATCCTGTAAATAAACCTTCTGAGAGAATATCCTGAAGTTTCCGGGTTAAGATTACCAACAAGAAAATAAAGAAACTGAAGCAATATGAAATTGGCAATATTGACATATCCATTGCCGGGCCAGATCAGGAAAGGGAAAAGTGCACCACCTGCAATCCCTGCTACCAGACCATATCTGCTACCCCAGGCTAAAGCAACGATAAATGGAAAAATAACTGACCAGACCAGGTCAATATCTGCCTCTCCATGATGACCAGTTATACCGAACCCCGAAAACAGCAAGCACAATAAGCCTGCAAGCACACTAAGAATATACCTGCCATTGGTTTTAATTAATTCGGGTTTCTTGTCGCGCATTTTATAAGGTGCTTTGGTATTTAATTTATTAATTCATGCCAACCTAAATTGCTGATGCTTCAGATTAAGAGATATTTGCTGGTCGTTTTTCTTTTTTTCAGCGATTTAAAACAAAACCTGCCAGTTGCTGCAAAGGCAATATCTTTTGTGCTGCTCCCAGTTTAATAGCTTCCTTGGGCATGCCAAAGACCACACAGGTTTTTTCGTCCTGAGCAGCAGTTTTAGCACCAGCTTCTTTCATTTCCAGTAACCCTTTTGCCCCGTCGGCTCCCATGCCTGTCATGATAATTCCCACGGCATTTTTTCCTGCATAGCGGGCTGTTGACCGGAACAATACATCCACTGATGGTCTGTGGCGGTTTACAAGGGGGCCGTCTTTCACCTCAACATAATAGCGGGCCCCGCTTCTTTTGAGTAAAGTGTGTTTATTTCCCGGGGCAATCAGAGCTCTTCCCCGGATCACCGTATCTCCGTTTTCAGCCTCTTTTACCGAGATATTGCAGATTTCATTGAGCCTCTGTGCAAAAGACCGGGTAAACATCTCGGGCATATGCTGCACGATAACGATGCCGGGAGAGTCGGCAGGCAATACTTCCAGTAGTTCTTTGAGGGCTTCTGTACCACCTGTGGAGGCTCCAATGGCCACTACAATCTCCGTGGTTTTGAGCATGGCCTGATTTACGGTGGTCTTAGGGATCACTGCATCAGCAGAATATTTGGGTTCTACTTTTATGGGGCTGGAAACAATGGATGCACTTCCCTTGAGTTTCTTCAGCTTGGCTTTGGCAGCAGCTTTTACCACATCGCAAAGCCGTATTCTTGACTCTTCAAAAAACTCCCTGCTCGATAGCTGAGGCTTGGTTATGATGTCAACAGCACCAAACTCAAGGGCTTTCATTCCGGTTTCGGTGCCACTTGCTGTAAGGCTTGAGATTATCACTACCGCAATGGGGTGCTGTTGCATTATTTTTTTTAAAAATGTAAGGCCGTCCATCCTGGGCATTTCAATGTCCAGGGTAATCACATCCGGTATTTCTTTCTGTATTTTTTGTGCCGCATAGTAGGGGTCGGCAGCAGTGCCAATGACTTCTATTTCTTTGTCTGATGAAAAGACCGCATTCAGTGCCTGCCTTACTACGGCAGAGTCGTCTACAATCAAAACTTTTATTTTATTGCTCATTACTGAATTGCTTTAAATAAACTACTGGTTTTTCTCAAAACTCTGCTTTGCAATCATTTTTTGTAAAACGGCCCCGGTACCGGTATTGAACTGAATCTTTCGTCCGTTTTTTCCTCCTACGCTTTGCCCGCTGATGGCGATATTCAGTTCTTTCAGCATTTGATATGCTACGGCAATATTTCTTTCACCAATATGAAACTGGCTTATCTGGGTGTCAATTACCTCACCTCCTCCAAAAACCTTGGCAATCAGGTTGCTTTTTTTGCACCCCAGGCTGATCATTTTCTCCACCATCCTTTCTATGGCAATATTGCCATACTTTGGTGATGCAAGGCCCTCTCCATTCCAAAAGGGAAGCATGTAGTGGTTTATCCCACCTGTTTTGGTTATGGGATCAAACAGGCAAACTGCTACACAAGAACCCAGGATCGTATTGACCAGGTACTGCTCTTTGCTTACAAAAAGCGTTGATGGATACAGGAAGTGAGTTTTTGGCTCCATTCGCAGTTTGATTAAAATAGTTCTCCTTCATTGTCAAATAAAAACTCGTTTCCGTCGCTGGCCATGGTATCGGGATTTATCTGTGTCTGTCCCGGAGGAATGCACACCGTAAACACTGTCTTTTTATTGGGTTCGCTTTCCATGGTAAGTTTACCCTCCAGCAGGTCAATGATTGCCTTGTTTACAGATAACCCCAGTCCATGACCCCTGTTGATGGAGTTGATTCCGTGATCCAGCCTTTTAAACCGGTCGAAAATGATCTTCTGGTTTTCTTTGGAAACACCTATGCCATAGTCAATTACCGATACAACCAGATGCTCATTCTCTACCCATGCTTTTATATGTACTTCTTTTTCATCAAAACTGTATTTGATGGCATTGCTCAGAAGGTTGGAAATAACGATTTTCAGTTTTTCTGCATCTGTAAGAAAATAGAAGCTTTTCTCGATGCCCGGGCTGAGGGTAAAATCATAGCGAAGCGATATTCTTCTTTTGGCCGCTTCATATTTAAATATTTCGGTAGTGCTCTTAATCAGTTGATTCACATCAACATTGGTGATTTCCGGGATCCATTCACCTGCTTCCAGTTTTGCCGCAGCAAAGATATTCCTGAGCTGGTAGTCGAGGTTAAATGCTTCGGAATGGATCAGATGCACCATTGAAATCACTTTATCCCAGTCTTCCTTTTTCACATCAAGGATATTGCGGCTCAACCCGATGATGGCGGCAAACGGGTTGATGATCTCGTTGGTGATATTGGAAATAAAATGGGTTTTCAGCGCCTCTGATTCTTCCAGCTTTTTATTTACCTCTTTAAGCTCCAGCGTAAGTTTTTGCAGCTGAATCAAAGACTCTTTATTTTCTGTAAATCGTTTTTCAAGTTCGGCCAGTAATTGTTCGTCCGTTAGCATATCCTGCAGTTTTTTTATCAATAAAAATATCCTGTTATACTTTCATAAATACAGTGGGTTTTAGTTGCACCAGAGGTACTTTCATCCCCGTAATGGATTCGCTGTGTCCAAGGAAAAAGTATCCTCCGGTCCGGAGGTTTGAGCAAAGCCTGTTGATTACCTTTTGTTGTGTATCGCGGTCGAAATAGATCAACACATTGCGGCAAAAAATAATATCAAATTTTTCCTGGATGTGGTAGTTCTCATCCATGAAGTTCAGCCGCTGGTAAACTGCTTTTTTTCTTAATTCAGGAATAACCCTCACGGTAGGTTTAACCCTGTCTTTTGACCGCAGAAAGTACTTCCTTTTGGTTTCCAGGGGAATGTTGATTACGCGCTCTTCGGTATAAACAGCGTCGATGGCCTTCTGCAGTATGCGCGTGGAAATATCTGTTCCCAGGATAGAAAAGTCCAGGTTCTTGTTGTTCTCCATAAAATCAGAAATGACTATGGCCAGGGTATATACTTCCTCTCCACTTGAGCAACCGGCACTCCAGATCTTGAGGGTTGTTTTGTGCCTCTCGCGGGCCACAAACTCGGGAAGAATGGTTTGTGTAAGAAAGTCGAAATGAGAAGGTTCCCTGAAGAAGTCTGTCTTGTTGGTGGTAACCACATCAATCATGTGTACCAGTTCAAGAGCTTCTCCCTCCTTGCTGAAAACAAAGTCGCAGTATTCTTCATAGGATGCCATTTTCATCTCCCTCAGTCGTTTCTGAAGACGGCTTTGCAGCATCACCTTTTTTGCAGGAGGCATCTTTATTCCATAGGCTTTGTAAATGAAGTTGCTCAACTTCTCAAATACACTGTCGGGCATCTGTAATTTGTATACTGCTGACAGTGAGCCCAGTGTTTCATGCTGGCTGTTGTCTATGCTTTTCTCTTCCATTTTTCGCACAATCGCTTTGATTTTATGATTTTACCTGTCTTGTTCATTCTCTGTTACTGGCTTGAGGACCTCATTCTTAACCTTATTCTTGAAAATGGTATATTTTTCAGCCAGTAAAGGCAGTAGGGTCGCAGCTTCTTCTTCCTGTTCGTTTCTGATGTACCTGTCCATCAGTTTTGCAGTAGCATGTACCTGTGATGCGCCAATACTGCCCGAAAGGCCTTTTATGGACATGACAATCAGTTTGAGTGAATTGTAATCATTCATTTCCACAGCGGTAAGTGATTCTTTGTGGATTCGCTCCATATCTTCAATGAAAGAATCAAAAAGCAGCGAAACATCAAAATTATTATCCCTGGCCTGTTTAACAATCAGGTCGAGGGTGTTTTTGTGGATAATGGGCTTTTTCTCAATTTCTTCCACAGAATAGAGCTCAAGTTTATCTCCGTTGGTTTTCTTTTTCCCGGTGGAAACATAGCTGCTGATCACCTCGTAAAGCCTTGATGCTTTTACAGGTTTGATAATGCAATCATTGAAGCCTGTTTCTGCAAATTTCTCATTTTGAATGAATGACTCATCAGCAGTAAGGGCAATAACAGGGGGGGTATTCTCATAACCCTGTTTCAGCTTTTGTAATGCAGTGATCCCATCCATTACGGGCATAAAATGGTCCATCAGGATAATGTCGTAATGAATGTCTCTGAAAATGTCGAAGGCATTAATGGCAGTCTCTCTGTACAAGTCCAGGGCCTCTTTACCATTGGAAGCAATGGTGACGTTGCAACCCATTTCCTCAAGCATGAGTTTAATGACTTTTTGGTTTACAAGCATATCTTCAACCAGCAGCACTGAACAATCGAGCTTTTTGCTGAATTTTTCCTTATCCAGTGGCTCTTCAGCAAGCTCTTCCTGGTTGCCTGAAAGAACCACAGGCAAGGTAAACCAGAAACGTGAACCTTCATTCTGAGGTTTGCTGATCACCCCGATCTCTCCTCCCATAAGTCCGATCAATTGTTTGCAGATGGATAGCCCGAGTCCACTTCCTTTTATTTTGGCACTGGAAGCGTTTTCAAGTTGTGAGAAATCTTTGAACAATTCTTTTTGCTCCTCTGGTTCTATACCAGGGCCGGTATCCTGAATTTCAATTTTCAGGATCAATCCTTCTCCATTGTTTTTTGTGTGGGATACATTCAGATTGATGTATCCGTTCTGGGTAAATTTAAAGGCATTGGAAAGCAGATTGGAAACTACCTGCACGAGTTTATTTTCGTCGGCAATGATACGTGCCGGCATCTTCTCTGCGATGGTATAATTGAAATCAATATTTTTTTCCATTGCCTGTGGAATAAAAAAGGTATACAGGTTTTTAATGGTATTGTAAAAGTCAAAATCTATGGGTTTGATTTTCATCATTCCCGATTCAATTTTGGAATAGTCCAGCACATCATTGAGCAGGTTGAGCAATGTGTCAGACGAAGTTTTCAATGCTTTGATGTAGTCTTTCTGGGTGTCGTCAAGGTCGGTGTTCTCGAGCAGGTGCAGCAGCCCGGTGATGCCACTTACCGGGTTTCTGATCTCATGGCTGAGCCGTGCAAAGAATGACTGTTTCATTTCTGCTGTCTTTTTTGCCACTTCCACATCCTGCCTCAGCTTTTCATTGTTTTTCTGTGAGGTAACATCCAGCAGGGTGACCATCATTCGCGTGGCTTCCCCTTCATGGTTATATTTAACCTGCCCGACAGAGTGGATGTACCTGGTGTTTTCTTTCCGGTCGATAATGCGGTAATCTATGGAGAACCCTGGCATCTTCTCGGCCAGCACTCTTTTTCTTGTGTTCACATACCTGGCCCGGTCATCAGGATGGATGATCTCAATCATTTTTTTCTCGGAAAAGGTGTTTATGGTGATTTCATCTGAGATATCGAGAATTTTGAAAAACTGCTCATTGTACATCAGTTTCTGTTCTTTGAGAAAGATGTCGCATGAGCCCAGCCCTGCAATATTTTGTGCTTCGGAAAGTTTTTCCTGGCTGAGAACCAGTTCATGGTACATATTCTTGCTGTCGGTAATGTCAGAAATTACCATGGTAATGCCCCAGGCGTTGGTTAGTTCATCTCTTCTGAGGCTCATTTTGCAGTTAAACCAGTATTGTTCTCCATTTTCCTCAATACTGAACTCTACGGAGTTGGATTTCTTGAAATCCTTTACCCAGTTCAGTGCTTCCAGCAGCTGCCTTGCCACAAAAACCGGAAAAACATCCTTAATGTTCCTGTTCAGCAGATTTTCCGGATCGAACAATGAAAGCCTGTGTTTATTTCCCGAGTGATGGTGTGTAAAAGTTCCATTGATATTGAGGCTGAAAACCATGTCTTCTATGGATTCAATGGTTGTTTTCAGTAACTCTTTGGTGTCGCTGAGCTCCTTTTTGGTTTTGTGCCTGTGTACAGCAATGTGCATGGCCGAATACAGGATGCGATCATCAAAGGGTTTGATGAGAAAACCATGGGGTTCAGTCCTCATAAGCCGCGAAATAGTTTCTTCATCAGAGCTGGCAGTAAGATAGATCACGGGGATATCGAGTGATTTTGTGATCTCTTCCACTGCTTCAATGCCATCTATTTCACCATCAAGCATTACATCCATAAGAATAATGTCAGGCCTTGTTTTACGGGCCAGATCAATGGCTTGTTTTCCATCGCGGGCTTTGCCAGCCAGTGCAAAGCCCATATCCTCCAGTTTTACCTGGATGAAGTTTGCTATGATTGCATCATCCTCAACTATTAGTACTCTTTTTTCAGCCATATCCTTAGGTTGTTTTTCGTTTTTCTTTTTTTGATATACCGGTTATCTGAGAATTTTATCCAGCGATGCGATCAGTTCATCATAGGCAAAAAGGATCTCTTCTGCAAGACTATATGCCTGATCCATGCTATTGCTTTTTATGAGCTTATCTGTATCGCGGCTTACCATTTCCAGTTTTTTTGCTCCAATTGAGCCTGAAATACCTGCCAAGGCATGCACAGCTTTTTGCAAACCGGTTTTATCCTTTTTTTCAACAGACTCCCTGATCTCTGCAATCAATACAGATGCTTCGGGTTCGAATGAGTCGATAATATCCTGCACAAGATCAGGGCTGGTTTGGGCAAACTCCTTCAGCATTTCCTGGGTTTCGTTGTCGAAGACTTCGATATGAGTATACCTTGATTTGTCTGATTTATTATTATTGTTGTTCATAGCATTGGGTAACTTAGTGATTGTGTTGGTTATGGTGTTTTTGTTCTGAATCAACGAAGCTTCAGAAGATATATAAAGATAAATCTGCTCAAAAGTTGTACCTTAAAGTTGCAAGGAATCGAATGTTATTAACCTCTTCAGCATCGTGTACCTTGAATTTAAGATCAGGATTGCCATAAGCAGCCACATCATAAAAAATTTCTGCATTGATACTGAAATTGTCAAAAATGAGTCTGGCGCGGGGCGATAATCTGTAAATGTAGGCTATGTTTCCGCCTCTAACCCAGCTGCTTCCGGTGATTTCTTCTTTTGAGCCCAGGTTTTCAGAATAGCCGGCAAAGAAGCCTACCCGGTATCTTTTGCCGGTAGTTTCAAAATCAGTCCATACAGAGCCGGTACGAACAGCGCTGTATCCCCGTATTTCTTTTTCAATGTCCAGAAAGTCTGTTTCTCCGTAGCCCCCGAGCATGATCAGGTGTGTCATATTTTCACCGTAAATGCCCTGTACCTTTATGGTTAAGGCAGGTAGGTTAAATTTAAACCATAGATTACTGGCCATTCCACCTATTGTTTCAGTGGTTTTGAAACCGGCAGGAGTTTCAAGGCGCGGTTTAAGGGTCATGTATCCCAGTGAAGCACCCACATCAAGCAAAGGTGTTGAAAAGACAGACTGGAGGTATGCCTCCGGAGTGCTGCTGTTTCGCAGGTATATGGAAGAGGGACCCTGGGGCCCTGTTGATGGGAAATCGCCCTGTGTTAATACCATGGCTGAAAGTATGAGATTGCTGATCTGGTGGGAGAACCTGAGCTGTGGTGCCCGGCTTAAAACATGATAGGGAACAGAGCCTCCAAAATTGACCAGATCGGGAAAGCAAGTTGGAATAAACAAGGGGTGCCAGTATTGCCCGGCAATAATGGCCGAGTTTTCCCAGTTAAGCTGAATAAAAGCATGCCGCAATCGCAGATGATGGAATTTATCTGCCTGGGTGCCTAAGAAATCACCCTCAAAAACGGCAGAGGATTTTGCTCCCATGATCTCCGGGCCGGTGATCCTTGAACCGAAGCGGGAAGTGAGCACGTAATAGGCTATGCTCGTTTGCGCGTTTATGTCGTTACCTGCCGGGTCTGCTTTAACAGGTGCCGGGAATAACACAACATTGCCCTCACGCGCTGCGACCACCTGGCGTGTGTCGAAGCTCATTTCATAGTTTACAAAACCATAGAAGGAAAAAGAAAATTGTTTTTCTTTCCCATCTTCGCTATTGCCTGCTAATGTACAGGGTAAAAGGCCAATGTTTGTTGCTATACAAACAAAGAAAAGGGAGAAAAAATAAATGGGTCTATTGGTAATTGTTCTCATCTGGATACTTTTTAGACAAAGCTGTTTGGTTAAACCCTGAAAAGACGTGGTATAGAATGAAAAATTCACTACGACTTTTCTTATCCTTTAAAGAGGATCCTTTGAGCACCGGCACGGCCACTTTTTGCCATAATGTGCTCAAAGAATCAAGAGTTTTTCAGGACTTAAAACTTCTCATATTCCTCGTCCTTTACTTTACCAAGGTCAATGTTAATCCCCTTTTTCGGTTCATTTTTCACAACAGGTTTTGCTACTGTTGCTTGTGTTTGCTTATGGGGGTTCATTTTCCGGGCAAAGTTTTGCGCTGGTTTATTGGCTATGAGACTTCTTTTTTTTCCACTGCTTTGCTGATCAAGCTTAAAGTAAGAAACCATTTCGAGCAACTGATCTGCCTGGCTTGCCAGCTCTTCGCTGCTGGTGGCCATTTCTTCGCTGGCGGCAGCATTCTGCTGAGTTACCTGGTTTAATTGCTGAATGGCCGAGTTCACCTGATCGGCACCTGAGTTTTGCTCGATGCTTGCAGCGGCAATCTCCTGCACCAGTTGGGCAGTTTTATTGATCTCTGGGATGAGCGACTGCATGAGACTACCCGCTTTTTCAGTTACTGATACACTGCTGTTTGCCAATGCGTTGATCTCATCGGCGGCCACTTTGCTGTTCTCAGCAAGCTTGCGCACTTCTGCTGCCACTACAGCAAATCCTTTTCCGTGCTCCCCGGCCCTTGCTGCTTCAACAGCAGCATTAAGCGCCAGGATATTGGTCTGGCGGGCAATTTCGCCAATAATAGAGATCTTGTCGGCAATGGTTTTAATGGATTGAAGGCTTTCACCTGCAGCACTTCCTACCTCCTGAATACCGGAAGAAACATTGTTGGCTAATTTTTCTGTTTCGCGGGCATTGTCGGTATTTTGCTGGATGTTTGCAGCCATCTCTTCCATGGATGAGCTTACTTCTTCAGCAGAAGACGCCTGTTCGGTGCTGCCCTGGCTCATTTCCTGCGCGGTACCCGCCATTTGCTGGCTGGCTGAAGCAATATTCCCGGAGCCACTAACAACACTGCCTATGACATCGCGAAGCTTTTCTACCATACGCTGCATGGCATTGGCCAGCTGGCCGATTTCGTCTTTTTGTTCAAGGAGCCCGGTATCTACGTTTATGGTAAGATCTCCATCGGCAATGGTTTCTGCAATATCAACACCTTTGTTTATGCCAGTGGTGACCAAACGGGTAATGACCATACCAAGGATCAAAGAAATGATGATCCCTATTATCAAGCCTGTGACTACCATTACGTTGCTTGCTGCAATGGTGGCATCACCTGTTTCAACTTCCTGTCTGGCAATTTCTTCATTGATTGCCTGCATTTGATTAAACAATGCCATGGTTCTTTGCTGGGCAGCCACTGCTTCAGTACTGATCACCAAGCTCATCTGGTTGAAATTTTCCACGGCTCTTTGCGCTTCGCGGTTGATGATGGCAAAATAGTTGAACACATTTTCTGCACTGGGGATCATTACATCCTGGTAGTGCCTGTAAGCTGCATCCTGGTTGCCTTGCTGAATAAGCTGTTTGATACGGTGTACCGCAGCGTGGAAGTTGTCGTGATGGCTCATCATATCGCGCATGTTGCGGTTGATTTCCTGATTGGTGGTGCGAAAATCAGGCAGCCAACGCCCAAAATTACAGGCTGTCGCATCATCCCCTCCGTCAAAGGTGCGCATGGTCTGTATGGCATTTACGGTTTGTACCTGCAGGGCATAGTGATCTTTCATAAACTCCTCCAGGTCACGGTTTATTTCCATGGGGTTCATCAGGTCAATTTGCATTAGCTCGGCATGCATGCGATCAACCTGTTGGGTGTTGATGTTTCTCCAGGTGTCCAGCTCCTGCATGGATTGCCTGTATAACCGGGCTTCCTCATCGGTTTGTTCCAGTGGTGCGAATAATTCGTTTGCTCTTCCATAGGCTGCCCTAGCCTGATCTATACCCCTGAGTATTTCTTCTCTGTCTGCCCTTGAGAGCTGGGTGTCCAGCAGCCTGAAATATCCCTGTTGCACCAGTTCGATATTTACCTCCATTTCACCAAGGTAAATGATACTTGGCATTCTTACATCGGTTACCTCATGAAATGAGTGTCCTACGTTGCGCAAGCCCAAAAGTCCGACTATGCCTATTATTACTGCAATCAATACCACCAGCAGAAAGCCGGTTAGTATCTTGGTTCCCGTTTTTAAATCTTTAAATTTCATATCCTCTTCGTTTTTTGTAGTTTAAATTTCAATCATATCCATGTGTGTATCTGGTTATTAAGAATCGACTATTGGATTAGTCGTTGGAGAGTTCTTCTGTTTCGGCCTTTTCGGTGGTTTCGGATACTACTACCAGTTCATCGGTAGAGAAAACCTTATCCACATTAAGCACCATGATAAAATTCTCGTCCATTTTCACCATACCATGCAGGTATTCAGGATTGAACTTGGATCCGATGGTAGGCGGTTTTTCAATATCTGCATCGGTGAGTTCAAGAACTTCTTCAACAGAGTCTACAAGGGCACCCAGGGTAAGGGGTTCACCTTCCATAAGTACATTGAGAACTACGATGCATGTGTCAACCGTATCCTCCTTTGTGTTCATGCCAAACTTGATGCGAGTGTCCAGTACAGGCAGTACGCTCCCTCTTAAATTGATTACCCCCCGCATATATGAAGGGGAGCGGGGTACCTTGGTAATTGACCGCATCTCCAGTATTTCCAGTACCTTGCTTACATCGGCAGCAAACATCTCTTCCCCTAACTGAAATGAGAGGTATGATGTGAGTGTGCCGGTTGATTTGGTTTCGCTCATGATTTCAAGATTTAATTGATTACTATTTTTCTGGGGTTATTTAAGCGTTATAAGTATTTCAGTCAGATTTTTTGATAATTGTCATATCCTTTTTGCAAATCCCAGCCCGATGTAGTGGTCCAGGTGATTACGGTGTCCTATTCCTCCAAAGAGATCTATTTGCATATCATTACCCATGAAAAAGATCACTCCGGCTTCGTTTCCGTGAGTCCATTTGCCGCTATCGGTGTCAGCAATAGTATAGTACTCCAGGAATATATCAATGGATTGGGCTACTGGTGTTGAGGCTCCTAGGGCAAAAATGAGCTGGGTGGCAGTGTTTTTTTCTGCATTATCAAGGCGTATTTTACCCATGCCGAATAACTCCAGGTTTTCTGTGATCTCATAATCCCACAACAGGCCCATGGCTGGGTTAATGCGAAGAGTATTGTCTGATTCTTCGGGCTCAGCAATTGCCAGCAGTGTAAGCGTATAGTCATCGGCCTGCACCAGGCTGTATTTTGCTCCCAGCAG
>SLIL01000312.1 GCA_007135645.1 Bacteroidales bacterium | reverse complement strand
GACCACCAATAACAATCCTTCGCAGGTTGAGGTCCCTGGCAAGCTCTTTCCTTGCTTCATAGAGCCGGGTGGCCAGTTTCATGCCCCGGTATTCGGGATGCACCATGATCTCCATGCCGTAAAGGGTATCCCCTTCGGGGTCGTGGGAGCCGATATTGCCATAGTCGCAGATCTCATCCCAGCTCATCTGGTAGTCCAGGTCTTCGGAGTCAATGATCAGGCTGGAACAGGAAGCCACCAGGGTATCATCAATCTCAATAACTACCTGTCCCTGCGGGAAAATGCGCAACTGGTTTTCAATGTTCTCAAGCGTCCAGGGTTGCATGGCGGGAAAGCAGATCTTCTGCATGCGCACAAGTGCATCAAAATCTTCAATGGTCAGCTTTCTTACATTTACATTGCTTTCAAATTCCTGGAGATTGATCTTTTCCATATGTTGAAAATTTTTTCTTGACTTTGAAGTAGTTATGAGTTAATTGACAATATTACCCAGGAAAAAAGGCCTAGTATTCTTTTTCGCTGTGTTATGCAAATATACATAGTGCTTCAAAAATGACCACCCTGGACTAAATGCCTGGATAAAGAGGTATCATTAATACTGATCCCTGATATCTGTGATTGTACCATTTTTAAATCCGGGTGAAAACAGCAGATCTTTAAGATGCTTGCCTGCAACTGAAGGGGGCACAAGTTTTCCGGTTTCTTTGAGTTCAACGAAAAAGTCTTTGTGCACAAATTGCCCATCGGGTACTGAGCGTATGGTGGTCTGCATATCGGTATCGATGATGCCGGGTGCAACTGCCATAAGTTTTACAGGAAAGGCTTCATCTTCCTGTTCCAGTGCCACACAGCGGGTAAACATATCCAGGCCGGCTTTACCTGTAGAATAATTGCTCCACCCATGATAGGGGTTCTGGGCTGCACCTGAAGAGATATTTAATATGCGTTTCTCGGTATTGTAGCCAGCACTAAGGCTGATAAACTCCCGGATGATGATCATGGGCGCCAGTAAATTAATCCTGATATGCTGATCAATCTCTGCCGGATCGATACTGGCAATGGTGCCAATGGGATGGATTATACCCGCATTATTGATCAGGTATATGCCTTCAACCTCTTCCTTTGATTCCTTTATGCGCAAAAAGATCTGCTGCATAACGGGGGTAATCTCATCGGTGTGCGAAAGGTCGCAGGGATAAAAATCCATTGCACATCCTTTGGCGGCAGCAAGTTTCTGAATATCTATATTGTCAGTGCGGGAGACTCCGTGAATATGATGATTTTCATGGAGCATCTCCAGCGTAATGCCGGCTCCCAATCCTTTGCTGTGTCCTGTGATGATAATGTGTATCATAATTAAGTAACTTTTAGTATTCTTATTTCTATCTTACCCTTTCCATGGAGCGGATGGCTCCGGTATTGGGGTGGAACAGGATTCTCAGATCGTCGGGAGGCAAACTTGTAATGACTCCAAACTGACTGATAAGCATTCTTTTTTCTGCCAGGGTAACTTCTTCTTTGTTGATTACAACTTTTCCGAATTCGGGAATGCGGTAATAGAACCCACGGTCAACAGGTTTCTGGGTTGTGGGGCTCATGGTGAATACCGACATCTGCTGGGTTGCGAGATCACGTGAAGCGGTGATCTGAACCGGTGCAGACCGTGCATGGGGAGAAGAAGTAACGCCTCCGGTTGTGCTGAAATGGAAGAGTGTGGTCGTTTCACCGGCCTGGATCAATGTGGGCAGATAGTAGAAACGATAGCGCACCATGCTTTTTTCGGTGGAACCGGTGAAGAGCTCAAGGTACTCGTTCTCCATTTTTTTCAGCTGTTCGTTCATGTATTCCAGGGCTTCCTTTGAATAAGTTATTTCGGCAAAGCCACTGATGAGCTCAAAACGCTTGTTCCGGATGTTCTCAATCTTTTCTACCGTTTCACGGGCCTTTACTTCCGAAGTTCTTTCCACCCATGTTCTTCGCATGGCCCTGCGTTCAACCGACAGGGTGTCAATCTGGCTGGTGGCACCAGGGATATTTTCCCGCAATCCGGGCAATTCAGGCACGGCTGGAGAAACAAGATTGTTCCCTTCACCAAAAAATGCATGCATTGCAGATAATTCAGTCCGCAATTCGCCGGGATATTTCCAGGGGTTATTGATGGCATAAATCAACCCCGACTCAGTTAATGAAACAGAAAAGGAATTGTCTTTATGGGTGCGTGGATCCAGTTCGGCAAAGAAGAAGTTGCCAGGATCTGCCTCAGCGTAAGTGTCAAGGGATATATCAAAAAGATTGTAGCGGGTTACCGGCTCTGTAATCACTCCTTCAATGCCCAGTAGCCTGCCAGCAAATTGTGCAAAGGGGCCGGGGGTTTGTTCCGTTTTTAATACGGTAACATCAATAACCACCACGTTGCGCGGCAGGGCATAATAAAATCCCTGGCGCGAATGGCCGGGCTCCAGGTGAGTGACCCTTGTAACCGTTACCGGATTGGACGAGCGGCATGAGGACAGTGCCAGTATAACAAGCAGAAGAGTCAGTTTAACAATGGCTTTCTTCATAAAGAGTTTTTATAAAAAATTCAACAAGTGGGTTTGTTTAATGTTTGAATTGCTCTGTTTTTACAACCTGTGACCAGGTATTTATATTGTGGCAAATTTAATTATTCTGGCACAAAATTTTTGCAGTTTTAAAAATTATCCCTGATCTGGTGTTTTCTTGTCTTATCCAGGTACGTCTGTGATAGAATGCAACAGACCTTTGGTCTCTGCCATGTTCCAGCTAAGAAGGATGTTGATGGTATCGGGGCCGGATCGGTGCAACTGATGTGCCAGCACTTCCAGAGATCCAAGAGTACTAACTGTCATATGCTCTTCCAGCTCGCTGGCAAGTTTTCCTTTGCCACTTATTGCCGGGTCCTCACTGCCAGACTGGCTGGCATACTCCAGGGTGGTTTCTTTAAAATAATACTCCTTTAATGATACAATCAGGTTATCACCGGCCCCTTTGGGGTTTAGCCGATGACGCAAACCGTTCAGCAACGATGATTGAAATGTGAAAACATTTTTTTTCAGGTTGTTAAATATCCGGATAAAGTTTTCTGTGAAATCTTCCGGGATGTTGCCACTTTCGTCAATAAAGAAGTTTACGTTTTTATTCTGCTTTAAAATTATCCCCTTCAGGTTTTCCAAAGCCAGGGGACCCGAGGGGATATCTGTCAGAATCTCACTTTTTCCTGCATGGAGGATATTGAGACGGCCATGCATGGTGTGCAAGGCAGGTTTGAAATTCTGAAGGGTATTTTTTATTTGCCGGGGTGTTAGGCCGAATGTGGCTGCAGCCAGGATGGCGGCAAGCAAACTTTCGGTAAAGATCTTCCCTTTTTCCTGGTCAATCAGGGGTAGTTCGGCTGTTTTTGCAACATGGGTCTTCTCTTTGTTGTGCCAAAGTACAATCGCTTCATCTTCCAGCGCCGCACCCCAGCCACCACTTTCCACATGATGAGTAAAATATTTGTTTTCAGCAGATTTTGTAAACAAAGCAAGAGAAGCAATTGCCCGGTGGGTAAGGCTCATCACCTCCGGATCGTCGGCATTGAGGATGCTGAACCCGTTCTTGTAAACCTCCTCTGCCACGATGTTCTGGGTATAGGAGATGTCTTCTGCCCCGTCAAGGTCTGATTCAGTAAGATTCTGGTCATGTGCGTTGAGGATGATCCCAAAATCAGCATACTCGTAACCAAGACCATCTCTCATGATGCTTTCAACGGAGGTTTCCAGGATAGCACAATCAATTCCGGGGTCCTTAAGCACCAGCCGGGCAGCATGATGTCCTGCCATGTCGCCGTCAACGATTTTCCTTCCACAGGAATAGATCCCGTCTGAATGGGCCAGACCGGTGTTGTATCCCTGTTTTTCGAGCATGAAGTTGATAAGATAGGCGCAAACCGACTTTCCGGCCGATCCGGTAATGGAAAATACGGGTACCCGTGCTGGTGATTTCTCCGGAAATACCAGCCTGATAAATTCGCGGGCAACATTGCGGGGCTTGCCGTTAAAAGGATTGAGGTGCATTCTGAAATCCGGCCCTGCCAGCACATTGATCACTGCACCCTGTTCGTTGGTGATGGGTCTGGAGATATCAGGGCACACCATATTCACTCCCGCCACATCCAATCCGCTGATGCGCGCCGCCTGTTCGGCAATAAACCGGTTGATGGGGTGCACCACGCCGGTAACATCTGTTGTCACTGCACCGGCAGAGGGGCTTGAATGGTGACTAAGGATGACACGCAACCCATTTTCCGGGATTGTCTGAGGCTGATAACCATAGAACTGCAATGTGGCAATGCACTCCTCGTCCAGGTCTATGGCCGTAAGGGCACCTTTGTCTCCCGGTTTTCTTTTTTGCGATTCGTTTAGTTTTTCGGTCAGAATAGCAATGCTGTCAGTGCCGTTGCCCATTACTTCGGCTTTCTCAAGCCTGGTGGCCGCCACAAATTTGTTATTGATCACGAGCAACCGGAAGGTGGTTCCCGGGATCTGCTCCTGCAACAAAACTTCATGATCATACTCGGTGCATGCATTGAATGCCCGTGTGATGGATGAAGGATCATTCAGGGCCGGGAAAACAGGTCTTGTCTTATCATTTACCGGCGATTTTACTACGATGGGCCTCCCCAGGTTTTTATAAAAATCAAGACATTCTTCAATGGACGAGGTTTTAAAGGTGATGGGAACCGGTATGCCTGCATCCCTCAGCATCAGAGTAGCAAGGAAAGAGTCCTTGCTGTTTTCAAGGGCTACAAAGCTGGTGCCCGGGCTCAGGGTAGCCCTGATGCGTTTCTGGTATTTGCCGGTACCCAGCTGAATAAGGTTGTAGGGGTCAAGACGTATTACCGGGATTTCATGGTAGCGGGCCTCCTCCAGAATGGCCTGGGTATTGGGGCCGGGCATCCGGTCTTCCCTGATTTGTATCAACTGGTTTACCATGCTTTCTGTATCGCAGGGTTGCGACAGCAGCATCTGGTTGAGCAGTTTTATGGCTGATTTGCCGGCATACCTGCCAGCTTCTTCATCAAAAAAACGGTATACAACATTGTAAACTCCCTGGGTTTTGGTAGCCCGGGTTTTCCCAAACCTCACATCCATCCCTGCCAGGGTTTGCAATTCAATGGTTATATGCTCAGCCACATGCCCCAGCAGGGTACCATCCTTTACCCTTGTAAAAAAGCCTCCCGGCCGCCCTTCGCTGCAATGATGCTCGTAAAGCGAAGGAATGGTTTTCTCAAGCTTTTCGTAAAAGCCTTCAATGGTATTGGTAAAGCGTTCGTCGTACTCTCCCAGGTTAAGCCTTAATACCATTACAGGGCCCGCACTGAAATAATTGGCTCCATTGAGTACTGTTATTCGTTCGATTATCAAAGGATCTCTGGCTGGTTGGCCGGGATCCGTTTCAGGGTGTCCATATTTCATTTTATTGGGTTTAATCATTCAATCGTCAATCCTCTCCGAAAAGTCTTTTTATAAAGTTATTAATAAAGCATTCCCTTCCAACTGGCAAAATTTTTATTGGTTGCGAGCTCCCCCTCATAGGGGGATGGGGGGTATTGCTCTTTTCGAATAGGCTCAATCATTATATTTTCCAGTCTTCGCATTTTCCTGCCGAAAATAGCAGTGTAAGAGGGGTAATAGCAAAGCCCATACTGCAAATATAGCAAAGTATGGGCTTTGTATTGCTGTTGAAAACGTTGTATGATCTCAGGAATTTGATCTGCTCCCGGAGAATTGTCATGAATTTTTCAGAATAAAATCCAGTGAGGAATTTCCGTCGTATTCCAGGGTGGGAAGATCTTTACGGAAAACTTTCATGGTTTTATTTCCCAGCAGCTTCACGGTTTCTCCTTCAATGCGCAGCATGGTTCCTTCTTTCAATCCCACCACAATAAAACCAGGGTTGAGTTCCAGGAACTCTTTGATCCTTTCTTCCCTGGATTCGCCATTGTGATTGGGGATTCGCCCGTCGGTATAATGGGGGTTGATCTGAAAAGGTACCACGGAGAGCGCATCAAAGCTTACAGGTTGTATCACCGGCATGTCGTTGGTGGTTTTGATGCTTGGACATGCCACATTGGCCCCGGCACTCCAGCCGATAAAAGGGGTGCCGTTTTCAACCTTTTTACGGATGCTTTCAACGAGGCCTTTCTGGTGCATCATGTGGATCAGGTGGAACGTATTTCCTCCCCCCACCACAATGGCATCGGCCTGTTCAATTACCGTTTCGGACCCAATAATATCCTCGGTTGATTTTACCGAATAGCCAAGTTCAGTAAACACATCGCTCACCATGTTGGTGTATTCAATATAGGAGATGTCTACTGCAGCGTAGGGGACAAAGGCTATAGTGCGCACCTCTTTGCCCAGAAATTCCTTAATGTATTTTCGTGTATATCCAAGATAAGGCTCCCCGTAATTGGTGGAGTTGCTGATAAGCAAAAGTCGTTTGTTCATGGTAGTCTGGTTTGTCGGTTAAACAAGAATTATCAATCAGAAAAGCAGTTCTGATTTCAGGGTTTTCATTTATTATTAACCTAACATTAACGTAATGTTATTGTTTTAAAAATGTCCTGTTAAAAACAATTAGCAATAAATAATTGCCCAAAATTCGTTAGGTTTGCGTATTCTTTTTTCCACTATCATTTCGTTTCATTAATTCTGAGGATGCATGCTATTGAAAATTGACGGACAGGACCTTGAGAAATTTATTCTGATTGGTGACCGGGTGCTTATCAAGCCCAAATCGGCAACCCAGCGAACCAAAGGTGGATTGTATCTTCCCCCGGGAGTGGAAGAAAAGAGGAAAATCCAGAGCGGATACGTGATCAAGGTGGGACCGGGATATCCGATCCCCGCGCCGGTAGAATCCGATGAGCCCTGGAAAGATACCCGCGACAACCTCAAGTACTTCCCCCTGCAGGCCAGCGAGGGCGATCTGGCCGTTTACCTGCAGGATAATGCCTTTGAGATTGAGTTTGACAAAGAGAAATATTACATCGTGCCACACTCAGCGATCCTGATGCTTGTGCGCGACGAAGAGCTACTGGCATAAACACACCCCAAACCATATTCTGGAAATAAACTATTTAACGGATACAAACAGCAAACTATGTTTACACAAGAAGATTTAAAGCAACTGGAGAAAAAAGGAATACCGGAAGAATTGGCCAGGGAACAGATCCTGAAGTTCGAAAAGGGATTTCCATATATCAGACTTGCTGCCCCGGCAACTGTTTCCTCGGGGATCCTGAGCATTGAAGGGCAGGAACTGGAGGAGTTGATCACCTATTTTGAAGCCAACTCCGGGAAGCTGGGAATCCTGAAGTTTGTCCCTTCCAGCGGGGCTGCAACACGCATGTTCAAAGACCTTTTTAACTGGCGTGACCAGCTCAGACAGGGGAAAAAACCGGCCGAGATCGCAAAAGAAGATAAACAGGCTGATCAGTTTTTTAAAAAGATGTGGAGCTTTGCTTTCTGGGATGACCTGGCAGCATTGCTCAAAGAAAAGGGGAAGGATGCTGATGATCTGTTTTTTAAGAAAGATTTTCTCACGCTTATTGATACCCTGCTGGAAGATCAGGGTCTGGGCTATGCCATGTTGCCCAAGGGTTTGCTGAAGTTTCACCGCTATGAAGGATACAACCGCACTCCCGTTGAAGAGCATCTGGTGGAAGGCGCCCATTATTCATGCGACAGTGAAAACACCGTAAAGATTCACTTTACCGTTTCTCCTGAACACCGGGGTAGGTTTGTAAATCATGTGGGCGATGTGTTAAAAGCCTACGAGGAAGAGTTTGGACTGCGTTTTGAGATCAAATTCTCGGTGCAGAAGCCATCTACCGATACCATTGCCGTTGATCTGAACAACCAGCCTTTCCGTGATTCGGATAATTCCCTGCTTTTCCGCCCTGGCGGACATGGTGCACTGATACAGAACCTCAACGAGATTAAGGAAGATGTGGTATTTATCAAAAATATTGACAATGTGGTGCCCGATTCATTTAAAGATTATACCTACCAGTATAAGAAGGCCCTTGGGGGGATGCTGATCATTTACCAGGAAAAGATCCACAACGCTTTGAGAGCCATGGATAAGGGTACTTTTGGTGCAAAGGACTATGCCCGAATGCGAAAATTTGCCATTGAAAAGCTGTTTATGGACAAGGCGCTGTTGCCTGAAGACAGCAGCAAAGGAATAGAGAATATGCGCTCATTGTTCAACCGGCCCATGCGTATTTGTGGGATGGTGAAGAATGTAGGGGAGCCGGGTGGAGGTCCTTTCTGGGTAGAAAACCCGGCCGATAACAGCCATTCGCTGCAGATCGTTGAGTCATCACAGGTAGATCATAATGATTCCCACCAAAAAGAGATCTTTGAACAGGCCACCCACTTTAACCCCGTAGACCTTGTTTGCGGACTCAAAGATCATAACGGGGAAGCCTTTGACCTGCTCAGATATATTGATCACAACACCGGGTTCATCAGCCAGAAAAGCAAAGACGGCAAAGACCTGAAAGCCCAGGAACTTCCCGGCCTATGGAACGGTGCCATGGCCAACTGGATCACCATTTTCGTGGAAGTACCCCTGATCACCTTCAACCCCGTAAAAACCATCATGGACCTGTTGCGGAAGGAGCATATTTGATCTTTTTGCTGATAAGTGGTTGATAAATAATGGCTTAAGATGAATGGCTGATTGCTTATTACCCAACAAACCGGAAAACAAATGAGGAAAACCATTGTCCTGTTTTTTACCGTTGTTCTTGCTTTAACCTGTCAGTTGGTTGCAGGGGTAAGTACCCTTCCCACCAATAGTAGTACTATCTACGAAATCCGGTTTACACCTTCCGGCTCAGCACTTTTTGTTGCCGACCATAACAGCATAAAGGTGTTTTCTTTTCCGGATACTGAGCTTCTTGGCGAGTTCAGTGGTGGGCACCATTCACAGGTCATGAGCATTGCTGTTTCAAAAGACAGCACGTTGCTGGCAAGTGGCGACCGTGACGGGCGCATTGTGTTGTGGGACATCAACACCAGGCAGGAAATTGTGCAATTGCCTTTGCATGATGGAATTGTTCTTTCAATGGATATCTCACCTGATGGCCGATACCTGATCTCCGGGGGCACAGACCACAAGGTGCAATTGTATGACCTGCAGCAAAAGAAGGTCGTAAAGGGTTTTTACCAGCACACAAGGGATGTAACGGTGGTGAGGTTCCATCCTGGTGGAAGTGCGTTTTTTTCCGGTAGTGGCGATAAACGTATCATCCATTACTCCATTAACAATCTTAAGAGCCCCGAAATCATTGGTGAACACGATGATTGGGTGCGCCACCTTGCCATTAGCCCCGATGGCAGTATGCTTACTTCGGTGGGCGACGACCGCCGGGTTAGAAACTGGAATGTTTCTGACCCCAGCTTTATAAGGCCAAGGGCTACACTACGCATCGTGCCGGGGTGGAATACTTCGGTAGATTATTTTGCCGATAACACTACCCTTGCAGTGGGCAGCATAAGGGGCAGAATCGTAATACAGGCAAAAGTAACACAGTTCACATACAATGTCCGCAGGCCCGTAAACCAGATATTGCTGTGGCCGGGGGATGAAATAAATCTTATAGCTGTAGTGGCCACAAGGGGCAAGGGAGTAAAGATCATTCCCGGTTTTGATATGAAAATACGCAGATAATTATACAGAAAGAATGGGGGCATTCATTTTAATAAAAAAAACGAATTGACCATGGATAAAAAATTTCCATACTTTTTGAGATATAGGCAATTCATAAACGGGGTATTTTTACTTGCTATGGTGCTGCTCTTTTCCTGTGAGCGGGAGGAGAATTACGCACACCCTTTGGTGCATACGGGGGAGGTGACTGAGATCACAGGGGACGGGGCTGTGTTTTATGGAGATATTACCAGATTGGATGATCAGGAGATCCTGGATCATGGATTTGTGTGGAACACCCAGAGCAGCCCCACAGTAAACAATTCTTTTAAACGATCAATTGGCCCAACTGAAGGGGGCAGTTTCAATGCGAAAGTTCATGCGGGGTTTGAGGAGGGGACAGAATATTTTATGCGGGCATATGCAGTAACAAACCAGGCGGTAGTTTATGGCAGGCAGGTTTCTTTTATCAGCAAAGGGGGGTTGCCTCCCGAAATTCTGGACTTTTCCCCCAAAGAAGCATGGATAGGCGACACCGTTATTGTTTCAGGAAGACATTTCCCGGTTAGGCCTGGTGATCAGCATTTTGTACGTTTCAATCTGCACAACGCAAAAATAGTCCAAACTTCAGACGAAACTATAAAAGCCATTATTCCTGAAGAATTAGATAGCTTGAAGGCCCGAATACATTTAAATATATTTAATTCTGCACTGAGCTTTGATGATTACTTAAGTATCCTTCCACCCCGGATAGATAATTTTTTACCTGAAAAGGGAGGCAATCATACCACGGTTAGTATTTACGGCGATGGATTTCATTCCAATAATAAGTTTAATAAGATTTTTATAGATTCTGTAGAGCTTGAAGTGATAAGCAGCAATCGGAACAGGATCCAGTTTAAACCCGTGCTGGAGGTCCCGCATGGCAAACACCTTATACGAGTTGAAACCCTGGGGCAGTCAACAATTAGCCAGGGGTATTTTGAGAAAACTGAGCCCTGGAAGAGATTGGAAACACCACCCTTTGAACCTGTGCATTTAAAAAGTTTTTCTTTCACAATTGGGGACAGGGTTTTTGCAGGCAACGCTAAAACTTTTGAATTTTATGAATACATACCTGCGGTAAATGTATGGACCAGGAGAAAAGATGTTCCTTTTAATTATGAAATTGCATCATATGTTTTTAGTTCTTCTACTGATGAAATAGGCTATTTATTGATACGCTTACTTTCTGGGACTGTTCGTTTATATATGTATTCACCCGAAGATGACAACTGGACAAGACTAAGTAATTATGAGGGTGTACATAAATATGGGGTTCATGGATTTACCGTTGGGAATGACTTGTATTTTGGGGTTGGATCGTATCCTGGGGGGACTACACCCGGTCCTGCTGAATTCTGGAAATTTGAATATGCAGAAAATACATGGATTAGATTAGCGGACTTTCCATTTTTAGAAAGTTGGGGCCTTAAAGGATTTACATATCAGGATACAGGCTATTTTTTGGGAAGGTTTCCAACAATTGAAAAATATGGGATTGTCCGGTATAATCACCATGATGATACCTGGGAGTTTTTACTCGAGATAAATGAGTTTTATGCTTTATGGACTCCGCATTTAGCCATATTAACTCTAAATGAAAGCATTGTTTTTATGGTACAAGAGTCAGGTAATCATCGTAATCACGAACTTTATGGGTTTTCACCCGGGAGTAACCAGTTAGATTTTATCGGGAGTGTTGCACTTAGGCATGGGAGGGATTTTTTTACCATGCAAAGGGGCAATGTTGGATATATTGGAATACTTTACAACATTTATGACAGTTTTGATTTTTGGCAGTATGACCATGATATTCCAATGAAATAATGAATAGGACTCAAAAATTAACAGGGTACATGGAAAAGTCTCTTTATAGCAGGTTCGTTAATGTTGTTTTGATCAGTTTGATATTGGTATCTTCCATACACACCGTATCCTCACAGATCCTGGATAAAAAACTGCACCTTTTTGTTGGATTGGGCAGCGGCGATATTGCAGGGGAGTCATGGATCAACAGGGATGGATTGATTGTGCCAGGCCTGCTGGGAAACTATAACCAGTTTAACAATCAAAGCTTTTCAGCTACTTACAAAATTAATTCATGGTCTTCTGCCGGTTTGGGTATCATGTTTCAGGAAGCTTCGTTATGGGAACTTGAAAACGCGTCGCTTTTTGCCAATTCTGAAACAACAACCCGGATGGTAATGCCTTTGGTGCGGTTGCATACTCCCATTCAAAGACAAGGTGTTTTAAACCGGATGCAATTCTATCTGGAGGTTGCAGGTGGTGGGGGAAACATGAACACTGATTTTGGATATCCTATGGTTAGGGCAGTTCCTGTAACCAGACGCCATGATGACCTAACATCTGAATCATCAGTTATTTATGGGGCAAAGGCCAGCATAGGTTCCATGCTGTTTATTAACCAGCGGTTAGGGATTTATGCCAGCTATTCGCATGTCCGGTATAACTTCAATGGAAGCATGATCCTCGAAAACACCTTTTCCGGCTCCTTTTTTGAATTGGGCCTGAATGCACGGTTTCTGAACAGGAAGGATTATTACAGGTAAAATCTGCCTGCCTGGTTCGTTTGTTGTTAAATGTTTATGATCCCCCCTCCTTGTTACCGCGAAAGAAAATAATACCCCACTTGTAAACTCAGATAGCCCATTTTGCCAAAACGGGATACTGCCAGGAAATTGCCTTTTACCATGTGTATCCTATTTATTGTGCTGATAGTTTTCTTTGAGGTAGGCCGGGTCGAATTCGAAGAAATTATAACTGGAGTGATTGGCTATACCAACATAAGCCACGTTGCCAATAGTAAATGCAAATGCATCTCTTATTTCAAGCCAACTCGGTACATTTGGAAAATTTGCAACCCACTTCCAGGAGTTAAGTTCTGGATTGAAGGAATAAATTGATTTGTCAAAATCCTCCTGGTTCACTTTTTTATTGCCAATACCGGCATATCCAATACCATT
>SLIL01000036.1 GCA_007135645.1 Bacteroidales bacterium | reverse complement strand
GAGGAATGAAAAAAATAATTATTGTAATCAAATCTTATATAAACAATTTAAAAAAATAATATCATGAAAAAAATAAGTATAAGCTTGCTAGTAGCTGTGTTGGCAGCCGTGATTTTTGTTGGCTGTGCCTCATGGAATAAAACCCAGAAGGGAGCTGCTGTTGGAACCGCTGCCGGAGGAGCAATTGGCGCGGTAATAGGCAGAACTTCAGATAATACTGCTATGGGTGCAATCATAGGGGCTACCGTTGGAGGTGCCGCAGGCGCTGTTATAGGCAATGAAATGGACAAACAGGCAGAAGAAATCAAAAACGCGGTGCCCGATGCAAATGTAGAAAGAGTTGGTGAAGGTATTGTGGTGGAGTTCAGCAGCAACATTTTATTTGGCTTTGACCAGTCAGATTTATCTGATGAGGCAAAAACAAACCTTGACAAGCTGGTTTTGGTTTTGAACAGTTATAATGAAACAGACATTGAAATACAGGGACACACTGACAGCAGAGGAGCTGAAGCCTACAACCAGAATCTGTCGATCCAACGGGCCGGTACCGTGTCCAATTACCTTACCCGGCAAGGCATTTCCAACTTACGTTTGACAACAAGAGGTTTTGGTGAGAACACACCCCGCTACGATAACAGTACAAACGAAGGCCGCAGACAAAACCGCAGGGTTGAATTTTTGATCACTGCCAATGAAAAAATGAGGGCTGAGGCTGAGGAAGCGGCCAAGTAGTCCATTAAGTTTTAACCTTTATAAAAAAAACTGACATGAAAATCAAAACAGTATTTATTGCAATAATGCTCTTGTTCTCAGCAACAGTAATGTTTGCTCAAAGTACACAAAGAATAGGGCCCGCATTCGGCCTTTTAGGGGGTGTAAACTTTCAGAATCTGAATGGTAAAGACATAAATGGCGACAACCTGAACAACGATATAATCATTGGTTATCATATCGGAGCCAACGTACAGATACCCATTGCACCCGAATTCTACTTTCAACCCGGCTTGCTTTTCTCCACCAAAGGAGCTAAGAGCTCTACCGAACCTGTTATAAGCACCTATAATCTTTCTTATCTTGAATTGCCGTTAAATTTTGTTTACAAAGGTTTACTTGGCGCCGGATATGTAATGATCGGCTTTGGCCCTTATGTAGGCTACGGATTAATGGGTAAGGTAAAACATGAAGGGGGTTCAGTGTCTATAGAAAACGATATTGAATTTACCAATACCATTGAAGCAGATGCTCCTTTAACAACAACTTACTTTAGACCACTTGATGTAGGGGGAAACATTTTTGCGGGCTATGAAATGGCAGGAGGAATCTTCTTGCAGCTCAATTCACAACTGGGGTTGATTAATATACATCCTGAGGATAAGAGGTTTTCGGATAATGAACTGGCTATCAGAAATACCGGATTCGGTCTTTCACTGGGATACCGGTTTTAAGATATAATAAATATGGGTGGACTGATGAATACCTCCCAGGTTCTTTCAGCGGGCTGCCCTAAATCTGTTTAACACTTTTAGTGCAGCACCGTTTTTGCGATATTGCCTTAATGCTGCCGAATATAAAACTAAAATACTTCATGAGGGCAAGAGATATTTGCTCTGGATTTTTACCGCGTAGCGGTTATACAAAACAATCATACAATGTATCAAAGTAGAACTAACCTTTTTTATTTATCACTAAAAAATATTCACATGAAAAAATCAACTTACACTTCTGTATTTCTTGCTTTACTCGTTGGTCTGGTATTTACTTCATGCGTGTCAAATAAAAAATTTAACGCTTCTGAGGATAGGGCCAACAGGCTGCAAAATGAGAATGAAAGAACCCTTAGCCAATTAAATGAAAGCGAATTTCAATTAGTCAAGCTAAAAGAAGAAAATGAAGCCATTAAAAACGAATATGCTACCATTCAAAATGATTTGATGATACTCTCTTCCGAATCAAAAATGACCATTAAAGATCAGGCAGAGCGGTTAAAAAGTCTTCAGGATATGATGCAAATACAAACCGATAAAACAGAGAATCTGAGAAAATCAATTTCCAAGGCATTGATGAATTACAATACGGATGAACTGAATGTTTATCAAAAGGACGGGAAGGTTTATGTTTCTTTATCAGAAAAACTTCTGTTCAAATCGGGTAGCGATGTGGTTGATCCCAAAGGGAAAGAAGCACTGAAATCTCTTTCCACAGTGCTGAATAGCTCTAAAGATTTTACCGTTGCCATAGAAGGCCACACAGATGATGTGCCCATTAAAACAGCAAGATTTAAAGACAATTGGGACCTGAGTACTGCACGTGCTTCATCTATTGTGCGTATTCTTACTGTTGACAATGGGTTTGATGCAGCCCGTATTACCTCTTCGGGCAGAGGCGAATTTCACCCGCTAAATCCCAACTCAACAGCTGAGGAACGTGCAGAAAACCGCAGAACTGAAATAATCCTTTCGCCTGATCTGCAGGAAATCTATAAGCTTTTGTACAGCGAAAACTAACGGGTGAGATTAATAAGCAAAAAATCCCGTATTCCGGAAAAGGAGTGCGGGATTTTTTTGAACTACAAATTACACTTGTGAGCCAATACCTTTTGATAAACAGACTACTTGAGTTGCGAAACATCCACCAACGACAACATACAATTGTTGTCATTTTCTATTACAATTCCTTCTACATATATCTGCCGCTTAGAGTCGTTACCAATCATTAATTTACATGCTTCTTTCTGGTGAGTGAGGTATGCTCTCTTGAAAAAATCAGAAAAGACGGTTCTGGATTCATCGGAAATATACAATTTGAAGTTGCTGCCCATAAGGCTAAATCGCCGGTCGCCAAGCATTTCGGCAGCGGCAAAATTCAATTCTGCAATCGTACCATCGCTTTCAAGGTTTACAAAACCCATTGGTGCCTGGTCAAATACAAGCGTATATTTCTTTAGTGCTTCTTCGGCGGCTTCATAGGCCTTAAGAAGCTCTTCATTCTGCATTTGCAGTTCTATCTGATGCACCTGTAATTCATGCAGAAGTTTTTTGGCATCAGCTTCATCCTTTTCATCCTGAAGGGCTTTTTCTTTTTTTTGCTGAAGTATTTTCTCGGCTTGCTTGCGCAAAGTGCGTGGGTCGGTAAAATCAGGTTCTTCAATTTTCATGGTATTATAGATTATTTGTATGTATTCGTTTTCATTGAGTTCGCGCTGCAGCTTAAATTTGAACTTTGCCATTAACTAACCACATAGATTGGTAATAATTGTATCTGCTCCAGCGATAAAATCAGCTGAACCCAGGAGTTACCGAGTCCATTCGCCCAACAAAACCATTCCGGTAGCCTCTTTCATTTCATTGACCAATACTTTGGCAGTAAATATTACTTCGGTTGTATTGCCTTTTGCGGCAATTACTTCTGGTTTAAACCTCCCACCATGCAAATTGTTTATCATCTTTTTCAACGTTTGCCTTGTTTTACTTTGTGTGGGTTCAGTCACAAACATCTGGAAAAAATCCTGGTTGATAGCATTTTCATGCTTTACACCAAAAAACTTTACGGCTTCAGGATTGAATTCTATGATTTTCCAATCGGTTGACAATTTAAGGATTACATCTGTTGATGTGTTCAACAGCAAACTCTGTATTTGCATAGTTTCTCTGCAATGTTCTTCCACCCGCTTCAATTGCGAAATATCGATAAAAGTAATTACCAGTCCGTCAATTCGGTCATCAAAAGTGCGATAGGGCATCAGGCGAATGGAAAACCACTTTCCGTTTTTGCCGGGTATTTGTTTTTCAATGAATACAAGTGTGCGCAATACCTCCTTGGCATCTTCAGCCATTTCGGGGTATATGAGGTCTGACACCTGATCGGTAAAAGGCCTGCCGATATCGCTTTTTATCAGCTTAAATATTTTGGTTGTCTGAATGGTAAAACGCCTGATATTAAGCTCTTTGTCGAGAAAAAGCGTGGCGATATCGGTGCTGTTGAGCAGGTTCTTCATATCGTTGTCCACCCTTGAAAAATCCTCAACCTTGGCAAGGAGTTCTGCATTGAGGGTTTGCAGTTCTTCGTTAAGGCTTTGCATCTCTTCCTTAGAGCTGGTAAGCTCTTCATTGGCCGATTGCAACTCCTCATTGGCCGATTGCAGTTCTTCATTGGTTGATTTGAGTTCTTCCTGCGAGGTTTGCATTTCCTCCATGGTACTTTGCATTTCTTCGCGGTTGTATTGCAATTCTTTTTCCAGTTCGTTTTCCCTGTTACTTTTTGATGTTTTCCCTCTTGGTTTCGATTGGGGTTTTTCATCAATTACATCAGGCACATCGGTAAAGATAATCATTATTGTATTTCTTAACGGGCCCGCTTTATCTATTTGTTGAATGCTGATATTCACGGTTTTAGAATGACCGTTGGTTCCCACTTTTAAATTATGCAAAACAATCGATCCTTTTTTTACCAGCACCTGGTGAAATGCAAGATGAAACTCCTGGCGCAGCCCTTCGCGCAGCATGGAAAAAATATTCAGGTTGGCTTTTCCTGCAGCGGGTTCAAGATATTTACCTGTGCGACCGCTTATGTATAAAATGTCACCATTATCGTTCACTAAAACCCCGGGAGGTGAAAACTGCTGCAATAGTAGCTGATCCGCAAGTGTTTGAATATTGGAGTTTGAAACAACAGATGCCTGTTTTTCAATGACAGCGGGAGTTTTTCGGGAGTAAGAAGAGGGGAAGTTCACTAAATCAGGAGCTACAGCGTTGGCGGCGCGTTTAAATATTTTGAGTTTGTTGTCTTCCGTTTCAAAGTGATTGCCCATTGAACCCAGAGTTTCTGAACTGCCTAATATCATTATTCCATTAGTATTAAGGCTAAAATAGAACAACCCAAGAATCTTTTTCTGAAGGTCTGTATCCATGTAAATAAGCAGATTGCGGCACGAGATGATGTCGATATTAATAAACGGGGGATGCATGATAAGATTGTGCTGGGCAAACACCACCATTTCTCTTATTTCGTTGCTTACACGATACCCGTCTTCCGTTTTTACAAAATACCTGCCCAGTCGCTGGCTTGAAACATCTGCTTCAATATTTACAGGATAAATGCCTTTTCGGGCTGTTTCAACAGCATCGTCATCAAGGTCGGTGGCAAAAATCTGCAAAGAAATATGTTTGGGTGAATTGATTTTCTCCAGAACCTCTTTTAAAACAATGGCCAGGCTGTATGCTTCTTCTCCTGAAGAGCAGCCAGGCACCCAGGCCCGCAGCATTGTATTTCCGGGTTCCTTGTCTATGGCTGCAGGAATGATCTCCTGCCCCAGTTTTTCCCACATTTTGCTATCGCGAAAAAAGCTGGTAACACCAATCATAAGTTCTTTGAAAAGGATTTCACCTTCTGCAGGATTCTCTTGCAGCAGGGCAACATAGTTGGCTATTTTGGAAATTTTATGCACACCCATTCGTCTTTCAATCCGGCGATACATCGTACTTTTTTTATATTGAGAAAAGTCGTTTCCAGTGTAGGTGCGAAGCAGAAAAATAATTTTTTCAAGCGAGCTCTGATCCTTGATTTCAAAATCAATATTGGACTTTACAAGGGGGAAATGTTTTAAAAACTCAATGAGTTTTCTGCATAGATCCTGGGGTGGTGCTACAATATCTGCCAATACCGATTCAATGGCATTGCGCGGCATGCTGTCGTATTTTGCCGTATCGGGATCCTGCACCAGTACAATTCCATTTTTTTCTTTAATTGCTCGCAATCCGGTACTACCATCCGACCCCATACCTGAGAGTATAAGCCCGATACTCCCTTCTTTTCGGTCATCGGCCAGCGATCGAAGAAAAAAATCAACAGGAAGACGCAGCCCTCTTGATTCCAGCGGCTGAAACAGCTGAAGCTTGCCATGAAGGATGGACATGCTTTTATTGGGCGGAATAACATATACACAATCGGGGCTAACCAACATGTTGTCCTTTGCCTGAAAGACTTTCAAACGGGTAATTCGCTGCAGCAAATCCGGGAGCATCCCTTCCTGAGTGGGATCAAGATGTTGAACCATTACATAGGCCATTCCACTATCTTCAGGTACATTTTTCAGAAATTGCTCCATAGCTTCCAGCCCCCCGGCAGATGCACCAATCCCCACTATTGGAAATAATGAGGAATCACCGGCTGGCTTCTTTTCTTTTACAATTGCTCTGGGCTTGGGATTCCCGGGTTTTGACTTCTCTGTTTTTGCCATTTCTGTGGGACGGATTTTTTTTATTCTGTAAATAAGGTGTATGGATGTGTCGGTTCTTAAAATATTGTTATACAAATTAAATTAAAAAAACCCACAATTCAACACTGAAAGTTAATATTCGTAATTATTATCAAAAACAGCATCATTGTTATTCCGGTGAATAAAATCTCAGGGCTTCGGGCATAAATTCCTCCAGCGTTTTCATTCTTGTTTCATCTGATGGGTGTGTGCTAAGAAACTCAGGTGGGCTTGCTCCACCAGCTGAAGCCATTCTTTGCCAAAAAGGGATTGCCTCTCTGGGATCGTAGCCAGCCATGGCCGAAAATATCAAACCAAACTTATCGGCTTCTGTTTCCTGCTGGCGCGACCATGGGAGAATTGCTCCTACCTCACTTCCGATACCATACGACAACAAAAACAGATTCCTGGTTTGCTCGGGCTCATTCATCAGGGCTACACTCAGTGCCACACCACCCAATTGCTGAACCAAAGCCTGGCTCATTCTTTCACTCCCATGTTTGGCAACAGCATGGGCTATTTCATGTCCCATTACAATGGCAAGTGCCGTTTCGTTCTGGGTAACGTTAAATAAACCTGCGTATACCACCACCTTACCACCAGGCATACACCAGGCATTTACTTCTTTACTATTTACAGTATTAAATTCCCAGTTGTATCCTTCCAGAATCTGAGGTTTGCCCTGATCGTTGTAGTATTTTGTAACAGCATTGGCAATGCGGTTTCCAACACGGTCTACCATAGCAGCATTATCGTTGCTTGAATCCAGCACCTGGTGTTCGTTTAAAAAGGTTCGGTAATGGCTTACAGCCATCATTTGCAGTTCAGATTCACTTACCAGGTTAAGTTGCTTGCGACCTGTAACCAGGTTCCTGGCACAACTCATTGTAATGGCTAATGAGAGCAGGATTAATGTCCATTTGATCATCTCTGTTTCTTATTTATTGATTCTGTGAGATGAAGCTCGCCAGTGCTATTTTCTACAGATTACTCAATGGGGGATGCTACAATTATCTCTGAGTATCTCAATAGTATTTGTCATGGCTCGGTTCGTCCGCGTAAATCAAAGGTTATTAGTTGAACGCAGGAAAACAAAATATTTTTAAAACTCTGTTTTCGGTTTTGGTTTGTTATTCATAACCCGGCAAAGTAAAGAAAAAGCTACTCCCTTTGCCTGGCTGGCTTTCCACCCATATGATGCCCCCATTTAGTATAACGAATTCTCTGCAAAGCAACAATCCAAGTCCTTTGCCTTTCACATTCGTGTTACCCGACACTTTATCGAGGGGATATTTGTTGAATAATTTCTTCTGGTCTTTTGGAGAAATTCCTATGCCATCGTCTTTTACCATTACTTCAATAAATGGAACTGATTCTTTTGCACTTATGGTAATATTTCCTTTGGTATTGGTATATTTAATGGCGTTGCTGATAAGATTTCTCATGATCGATTGAATCATCTGGAGGTCTGCACGCACCATAAATCTTGAAGGTATAGAGTGGCTCAATGAAATTTTCTTAAGCTTAACTGCAAGGGTACTATTTTCGATTTCACGCCCCACCACATTTGCAAGATTAACCTTAATGGGATTAAACCGGTTTTCGGTACTATGCGATTGAGCCCATGCCAGGATGTTTTCTATCAGGTTGGTTGTGTTTATAGAGGAGCTTGAAGCAATATCAATATACTCCTCCATTTCGTCATAATTATTTTCCTGAATACATTCCCTGAGAATTCCCAATACGCTATAAATACTGCTAAATGGGCTTTTCAAATCATGCGCCAGCACTGAAATAAATTTTTTATTGCCTGCAATTAATTCAGCAATTTCGCTTTTGTGCTGTTTGATTTTACTTTTTAACCCCTTGTTTTGTTTTTCCAGTTCCTGCAATCGGATCTTGATTTGATTTTTCATAACCTTGTCATCATTCACAGTGATAACCGGTGCATGATGAGAATGCGCAACTCCGTTGATGCCAGAACCATTGAGGGGCTGGTAAAAGTTATGATTCTTTGGGAAAAATGATTGTTTAGGTTCCATGATAATATATTTTGTTTAAAATATGTATCGAATTGAAAGAGCACCGCCATCAACCCAAAAACCCGAATAACCATAAAAATTGAATGAGGGTTTCCAATCGATACTCACATTAAAAGGGATTTCTGTAAAACTGTATTCCAGTCCGAGTATTCCATCCAGTCCCAATACATTGTACCTTTTTCCCCTTTCGCCCCATCGGTTGTGAGTATAGTCTCCGTCGTAGAACCCAGCATGGGCACCAAATCCATAGTACCATTTCAACCTGTCTACATCAAATGCCTGGTTATGAATTTCGTAGAGCCCGGTTACTTCAAAACCACGCCACCTGCTGGCCAGAAGGAATTCAAATGCTGCTTTTTCGCTGACAAAATGCTTAACCGTAAGACCTGTAAACGGTCCTCCCCTTAAACCGATGCCGGTGTTATAATCCTGTGCAATGCTTATGGTAACAAAGCAAAATGCAATCAGACTCGTAATTAGTGTTTTCTTCATTTTGTTGAGTTTTGGATTGGTTCTGATTTTAGTGGGATAAAAAAATTTCTATATGGAATGTATGATCCAGCGAAGCTCATCTACAGATTTATTAAGCTTGTAGGCCAGCCTATCGATCATTACTTTTTCTTTGCCATCGTTAAAATGTAAGTCATCATCAGTAATGGAAGGAAAGATTTGTTTGAGCCTTCTTTTTTTCTCATCCCATGGTATTGTTTTATTGGATTGTAAGGTTTCCATAATTTTGTTCATTGGTTAGAAACTCCGGGTTTACCGGAATTTGAAAAGGGTTTTTACATTACAAAGATTGTATTTTTAGTACCGGATTGTATTACACAATTAAAGCTAAAAGTTACATAAAACCCACATTTTTACCACTTAAGGTTTTTAATGCAAACTTTGTGGTTTGGGGGGGTGATTCCAAACCCTGACTAATTGTGAAAAAGTAAGGTCCATGATACTGCATGCAAATCAATCAGCACCTCAAAAAAGGATGCCTGATATTTAAACCAGGCATCCTTTTTATTTTGAATGTTTTCTATAGTAATTACTGAGGCTGAGCAACCGTATTTTGATCCAGTATAACGGATGTTTGTGCCAATGCTCTTCCGTTAAAGGTGGCACCAGTCTGGAAGGTAATTCCAGTCATGGATAAGATGATCCCTTCGAAATGTGAGTTTGCACCAAAAGTTGCTGTGCCTGCCACCTGCCAGAAAATATTTTTGGCCTGGGCACCTCCTTCAAGGATTACCGCCACGTCATTACTTACTGTAAGGTCTTCTGCGATCTGGAAAATCCAGACGTCATCGGTACCGCCCGATAAAGTAATATCAGCAGGTAGAGTAACCGTATTGGTCCATTTGTAAAGACCGGGTACAAGCGTTTCTCCGCCAATGTTTCCGGTATTGAGCTCAATAAAATGTGGAGCTGTGCGACCAGCAGCATCATCATATGCTGTGATCATATTTTCAACGGCTGTTGTAAGATTAGCGGGTGTTGGGTCTGCCATATCGGCGGCATATATTCTTCCACCATCTATCACCTGGGTTGAAGTGGCATAGCCCGTTTCATTTGTCAGTGAAAACCCTGTAATATAAGATGTAGCAGCGGGACTCAAACCCAAGTCGCCTGAAATGCTGGAAATAGGGCCGTTGGTAATCGCTGTTTTGGCCAGAATCACATAATTTTCTGATGCTCTGAGATTTACTGTTTCGGGAGATTCGGATGAAAAAGTGGTAAAGCTCCAGGCAACACCGGCTGTTAGCTGATTGCCGTCTAGATTTTTGGCATCGGTAGATATAGTTGCCGTGTAATCTGAATTGAGCAGTAAGGGTGCTGCGGGAGTAAAAGTAGCTGTTTTTCCGGAATAAGAAACTTCACCCAAAACCGGAGTTGACCCCCTTGTTACGGTAAAAGAAGCAGCATTTATTGTTGCAGGATCCATGGCTTCACTAAAATCGGCACTAATTTCTACACTGATATCTACATCAACTGCATCGCTTAGTGGCACAGTAGAGGTCACCTGGGGACGTTCAGTCTGAGGATCATTATCATCTTTATCACAGCTTGCAAAGAACAGTACAAGTAGAATGCCCAGAAATGGGAATAATTGTTTTAATTTCATATTTTGGTAAGATTAGTTAGTGAATGAATTTTCACTAAACAAAGGTAGGTATGCTTGTATGGGAATTGTTACACAATGGGAGTGGTTAGTTACATCATTCACGCATAGGTGGTACCCATAAACCCCTTCACGCCTGATTCTGGAATATTACCGATTTTTTATACCGGATAAACCTGGAATAGTTTTGATTTGAGCCGGTCTATTCTTTTAGCTTCAACCTTTACCTGTTTCATATGGCCATAATTCATAAAGAAGTAAGTGAGGGGATTGTAGAGGTTGCCCAGCATTCTGTTTATAACCGAGGTAATGCTGTAAAACTTTCGCCGTGCATTGATTTTTCCCATCTGAAGCTCGTAGGGTGTCATGTTTCGGGGTTGAAACACAACAGTATTGTGGTCATAGTATTTCCAGTCGGTGGTTGTAAGACGGTTTTCTTTCTTCAGATTTTCATAGACCCTGGTTCCGGGATAGGGCGTTAGCACGTTAAAGGATGCAGTGCTTGTCTTGTTTTTTTGCAGGAATGCCACAGTTTCTTCAAAAGTTTCTCTGGTGTCGTTATCAAATCCAAAAACCATGGATGCGTGAATGAGGATGCCCATCTTTTTAATTTTTCTCAGGGAACTTTCCAGGTGGGCAATCTCCTTGATTCCCTTTCGCATGGTCTTTAACTGTTCTACCGATACACTCTCAATTCCAATGAACAGCGAGCGGCACCCACTCTCAGCGGCCAGTTGCAGCAATTCATCGTCTTCCACAAGCAGGGATACCGAGGCTTGCCCGCCCCATTTTATTTTCAGTGGCTTAATTGCTCTGAACAATTCTTTTGCATATTTTTTATGGCCAATGATATTGTCATCCAGAAACAAAAAGTTCTTTGCCCCGGAATCTTTAATATCCCGAACCACATTTTCTACAGGGATATGCCTTATTTTTTTTCCGTAAAGATCGGTAACACAGCAAAAATCACAATCGTAAGGACACCCCCGGGTGGTCATGACAGGAATTACATGAAACTTGCTTTTATTGACAACCGTGCTGAAATCTTTGGGCACATACTTCTGCAAATCGGGATTGGGATTGTGGTATTTTTTTTTCAGATTCTGGTGCTGAAAATCATCCAGCAATGTTTCCCATACTCCTTCTGCTTCGCCTACCACAACACAGTCGGCATGTTGCATGGCTTCTTCGGGAAGGATAGATGGGTGCACTCCGCCCAATACCACCGATTTGCCTCTTTCTCTGAATGCTGCGCATAGTTCGTAAGCTCTTGGTGCATTGGCAGTCATACAACTTATGGCCACCAAATCACACTCCTGATCGGGATCAACAAATTCGGCTTCTTCTTCAATAATTCTTATTTCATGACCCGGTGGCGTTAACCCTTCCAATATGTATAGGGCAAGTTGTGGCATCATGAGCCATTTATTGGTTCGTTTTTCGGCATCTACGGCAGGTGAGATAAGCAGGATCTTCATCTTTTGAACATTTGTAACTATACTGTAAGGAGAAATGTATTGATTTGATTTCCAGATACAGGGATTTCACCTCGTCAGTACTGTTTAAAATTAACTGCCAAAGTAGCTAAGTTACAGGCATAAGAAGTTACATTTCTTCAGATAAAAGTTACATAATTTACAGTTTTTCCGGAATATAAGACAATGGGTCTAAGGCCCCCTGTAGTAAAGCAGAATCTTTTCCATTGGTTGAAGCCAATGGCAATGGATAGGCAGACTATCTATCCATTGCCGTCAGTTTTATCGGAGGGATAAAAAGCCAGGAGCGAATAAAGGGGCATTAGCCCCAATTATTAAAAAATCATGAAAACAGAAACCAATGAATACCCCCTAAAGAGTACCATCTGCTCTGTCACTGGCTTTCTTTTTTTCGCGTTTGGCCTCCTTGGCGGCTCTTTTTTCTTTCAGATTTTTGGCCGGAGCCTTTTTGTCTGACTTCTCATTTTTACCTTCTTTTACTTTTGACATTTTTTCTGGATTTTAGTGTTGAATAAAATTTTTGGCACCTGTAAAAAATTGAATACGATCGTTTGTACCAATAAAGAATTGTGATAATATACATAATGCTTTTTTTTAGTAATGGAATAATGCTGCCATACCGGTTTTGGATGGCATTCTATCAGTGGGAAACACCATCACATGGCCACCCATTCTGGTAACCAATTCTCCCATATCATCGAGCAGGTCATCTACTTTAGGGTTTTGGATGTCCTTTTTCTGGGTATTACCCGTTACCAGGTTGGTTATTCTAACCGGAATGATCCGGTCGGATTCAATAATCAGGGTTTCAACCCTTCCTTCAACGGCAGCTACTGCAATCTCTTTATAATCATCACTGCCCTTGCCAT
>SLIL01000130.1 GCA_007135645.1 Bacteroidales bacterium | reverse complement strand
TGCAGATATCGCGAAGCCCTAACTGAACAATTCTTTTTACCCCATTCAGTCGCGATGCATTATACATAACAGATGCATGTGAATACTCAAAATCCAGATAGGCCGGTCTTAAGTCGGCGTGAGCGTCAATCTGTAAAATGCCAAATTCTTCGTGTTTTCTGTTCAGTGCCTGGATCAGGCCCAATGGGGTGCTGTGATCTCCTCCAAGCACCACTGCCAGTTTGCCTTCCTCCAGGTATTTTTCCGATTTTTTCCTCACCATTTCGCAGAGTTCCTTGCAGGCATTATTGATCTCTTCCAGGCTCCTGTTCAATTCATGGTTATCGTTTACGGAGCTTTGCTCTTTTGCCTGGATATATTTCACCGCTTCATTCCTGAGCCGTTTGTTGAGCTTTTCCAGGGTTGGGTCTATCTGTTCCATGGCAATACCTGCTTTCCAGGGATCGGTAATGGTTTCATCATAGAGATCGATCTGGGGCGATTGCTCCAGGATATTGGCAGGCCCTTTTGATGTCCCCTCCCAGTTGGAAACGGTAACATCCCAGGGCACGGGGATGATCACTACATCGGCTTCAAAGGGGGTAAAAGGGAGTCCGAATATCCCTGCGTTTACCTGCCCTGGCCCGTCGGGGTCAAAGGAAGCAATTTTCGCTTGTTTTTGTTTTGTACGATCTTCCATGAAAAAAGGATTTGAAAAGAGAGCGTGCAAAAATAACTTCTTTTGCATTAAGAGACAAGAGGCCTGAAGGCAGGAGTAAGCTTAATAGCCTGATAATAAAAAAGCCCGGATGTCATTATCCAGGCTTTTATTATACGTTTAAAGAAGGTTACTTAACAACGTCAGCGAGTTCAGCACCAGCTTTGAATTTTACCACTTTTTTGGCGGGAATAGTGATTTCTTTACCGGTCTGTGGGTTTCTTCCCTTACGCTCTTCCCTCATAGAAACTGAGAATGAACCAAATCCAACAAGAGCTACGCGGTCGCCGCCTTTGAGAGCTTGTGTAGTTGCACCAATAAAAGCGTCAAGAGCTTTTTTCGCATCTGCTTTAGTTAAGCCTGAGTGAGATGCCATAGCATCAATTAATTCTGCTTTGTTCATTTTTTTCGTTTTTAGTTAGTTTCGTTTTAAATAAAATTAAATAATGTTCCTTTAACCTTTGCAAATATAGGCTATTTCTCAAAAAATACAAGCCCATATTGCGAAAAGTGCTGATTTTGTTGATAAATTCATGGGTTTTGTTAATAACTGTGGGTAAAACCCCCGGATTTATTGATGTTCTGGAAGGTATTCAACGAATATTAATTAAACCTTTTAGGTGCAGAAAAGGTGTATCCACGTAGGAAATCCGGCGTTTTCATTCGTTTTTTGCCGGCAGCCTGCATCATTTTAACATTTACAAATCCATTTTTACAACTTATTCTGATATAGGATGCATTATCGGTAAAAAAACTTCCTGTAGGGTAGCTGTGAGATTGTTCCAGAGGCTCAGCTTCCCATACCTTCATAAAGAAAGGTTCAGCATCTCCGGTTTGTAGTTCGGTAAAGGCACCCGGAACAGGGTTGAGGCCCCTGATGAGGTTGCAAATGGCTTCGGCATCCCTGGACCAGTCTATTCTACAGTCCTCTTTAAAGATCTTGGGGGCTTTCTTCAGGGGTTGATCCTCCCTGATAAGTTCTGGCTGGTCGATGGTTTCTACATTTCCCGATGCAATCATTTCTATGGTATCTGTGACCAGTTCAGCCCCGATATGCATCAGGCGATCGTGCAGGCTTCCTGCTGTATCATCAGGCGATACGCTGGCTTCGCGATATGCTATGATTTTGCCTGTGTCTATTTCCTTGTCCAGAAAAAAGGTGGTTACACCTGTTTTTGTTTCCCCGTTTATTACAACCCAGTTGATGGGTGCTGCTCCTCTGTATTGTGGCAGGAGGGAGGCATGGAGGTTGAATGTCCCCATTGGGGGCAATGCCCATACGCTTTCAGGGAGCATTCTGAAAGCGACCACCACCTGAAGATGGGGGTCAAGGTCTTTAAGTTGCTGTAAAAAGCCGGGATCTTTTAGATTGGGCGGTTGAAGAAGCAAGAGGTTGTGTTGCAGGGCAAACTGTTTTACCGGGCTGTACTGTATTTTCCTTCCACGCCCGGCAGGCTTGTCGGGAGCAGTAATGACACCTGCTATGGTATAACCTTTCTGGTGAATGGCTTCCAGTGATGCCACAGCGATCTCCGGGGTGCCCATGAATACGATCCTCAGATCTTTGTTGCTGGTAAAAATTCTGTTTGCTTTATTGGAGTTCATTTATACAAGAAAGGCCTTTTTACAGGCCTTTATATTAGTTTAATGAATGCGTATTGTTGTTCTCGTCATCATCATAATCGTCGTCGTCATCAAAAGGAAGATCATCTTCATCATGATCATAATCCCAGCCATCATCATCCAGCCAATGATTAACATCCCATTGCAATGCTATCATTTTTATGGCCGTAATGGCTGCTTCATCTCCTTTATTGCCATGTTTACCACCTGCCCTTTCTTTGGCCTGCTCCATGTTGTCGGGAGTTAGAACGCCATATATGATAGGAACGTCGGTCATAAGTCCTACTTTGGTAATTCCATCGGCCACAGCATTGTTGATAAATTCAAAGTGTCTTGTTTCTCCCTGAATTACACAACCAATACAGATCACAGCATCTGCCCCTAATTTTTCTGCGGCAAATTTGGCACCCATGGGAAGCTCAAAACTGCCGGGCACATATTTTACCATGATATTCTCGGGCAAAACGCCGTGCTTCTCCAGTGTTTCTAATGCTCCGTCGCGCAGGGCAAAAGTAATTTCGCTGTTCCATTCCGATACGATGATAGCAAACGACATATCCGTTGCATCAGGTATTGCATTGATATCGTACTCAGAAAGATTTTTTTTCTTTTCAGCCATGATTGTGGTTGTTTTTTATTTACCTGGATGCCGTTTCGGCTCTGGCAATAAATCGTTCTATATTGCGGCCTTCGTTGGTGTTGGCATATTCTCTCTGGATAGTTCTGTATGCTTCAAGGGCGTTTCCGTATTCTCCCTTAAGTTCGTAAACCATACCCATTTTCAACAGAAACGCAGGTGTTGTAAGCGGATTGGGCTGGTGATTGGCTGCCCTTCTGTAGTAGCGTACGGCATTTCTTTTGTCATCGAGCTGAAGGTAAGCATCGCCAATAGCTCCATAGGCCATAGCCCCCAGCATCTGGTCTCTTTTACGGAATTTTTTTAAATGATCAATTGCCTCACGGTATTCGCCAAGGTTGAGAAGCGAAACACCGGCATAATACCTGGCCAGGTTGGCAGTTCTGGTCATTCTGAATTCTGAGATAATATCCAGGAAACCCAGGTTGGCACCGTCACCTTCAAGGGCAAGGCGCAGGCTGTCCTGCTCAAAGAATTTTTCTGCCATAAACATCTCTGCCCGTGCATTCTGCTCTCTGGGCTCAAGTATAAAACGGGTATATCCAATATATCCTGCGATAATAAGTACAATAACAGCCACTACCCCTATGAGCATATTCTGGTTGCGCTCGATAAACTGTTCGCTTTTACTCAGAGCTTCTTCTACTGCTACAATATTCTTTTCGCTTTGTTCGGTTGGTTTATTCTTCTTCATTTGTAATTTGTGTAATTTATTTTTATGAGATCTATTATCCTTAGAGGATTCTAAGTTTCTGACCAGTATTTCAAATTAATTATTCTTTACGCGGGTCGTACCGGGATTCAGCCTGCAAAATTAATCTAATTTTACGTGCTACAAATATTTTCTTTCAAATTTTTAGCAACACTCCTGTCAAACGGTCTACTATTGTTAACTTTGCATGCAATATTTTGGCATGGAGTAAGTTATTTCTATGCACAAACCGTACTGCTAACATTATTCTATTTATGGTTCTGAGAAGAATTCTTTTTTTACTGACCAGTGTTTCGGGCTTCATCTTTTTGTTGCATCTGCAATCATGCAGACAGGATGATTTTGATGCCGACCCTTCCTTAACCCTTGAGTTCAGCGCTGATTCATTGTTGTTTGACACAGTATTTACCACCGTAGGTTCTTCCACCCGCTTTTTCAAGGTTTACAACAAACATAACTCCCGTATCAGGATCTCATCGGTTGAGCTCGCCGGAGGATCCGCATCTTTTTTCCGGATCAATGTGGATGGAAGATCGGGAACGCATATCAGGGATGTGGAAATAGGCCCACGCGACAGTTTGTTCGTTTTTGTGGAAGTTACCGTTGACCCCCTGGGAACTGACCTTCCCCTGGTAATATCAGATAGCGTGGTATTTCAGGTAAATAATAATGTGCAGGACGTAAAGCTGGTTGCATGGGGGCAGGATGCCCATTTTATCAAACCAGACATTTACGATGCTGATCTGGATGTTGAATACCATTTAATAACAGAGAATACGATATGGTCTGGGCCCAAACCATGGGTGATCTATGGATTGCTACTTATTGCACCCGATGTGACCCTTACCATTGAAGAGGGTACCAGCGTGCATCTGCATCACCAGTCGGCCATGATCTTTACACAGCGATCTTCGCTGGTGGTAGACGGGTCACTTGATCATCCTGTTACCATTCAGGGCGACCGGCTGGAGTCAGGCTACCAGAATCTCCCCGGTCAGTGGGGCTACATCTGGTTTTCGGCCACATCAGGGGTACACGATATCAATTATGCTGTTATAAAAAACGGTACCTATGGCATCGTGATGGATTCCATTGCCAGTTTTACTGAGCCTACCCTGCGCATTCGCAATACGATCATAAAGAATATGGATCAAACAGGCCTGGAACTCAACGGGGCATGGGTGGAAGCCAATAACCTTGTGGTTGCCAATTGTGGTGTGCATGCCATAAAGATGAGTTTTGGAGGCAACTATGATTTCAGCCATGTAACCGTGGCCAACTACTACTCCCTGCCGGGGGCCATAAGGCAAACCCCTTCTGTCAGCATCAACAATTATTTTATGGATACTTTGGGTGTAGTGCATGTGCGGGAACTGGAAAAAGTGCGCTTTGCCAACTCCATTATTTATGGCAGCTTGCAGGATGAGTTGTTTTTTGATGTTTTTCCCGATGCAAGTGAAGCCAATGCACTATTTGAATACAGCCTTGTTCGCACTGTGAGGCAAAGCCACCCGGAGATGTTTTTCGAAAACAGCCTTTTTAACCAGCAGCCGCGCTTTTTAAGCGTATCTGAAAATGACTACCGTTTGCAGGAAGACAGCCCGGTGATAGGGCAGGCTAGCCTGGATATTGCCGCGGATGTGCCATTGGATATCCTGGGGAACAGCCGCATGGAAAGGGCTGATATGGGGGCATATCAGTATTATGAAATAGAGGACGAGGATGATGAGGAAGATTAAGGGAATGGTGCGTTATTATTCGGTTTGAAGAATGATGAACCCGTCATCGCCCCGTTGTCTGCTGAGGTTATTGGTGCGTGGATTATACCTGAATGTTGACGGCCGCAGGATAAACCGCCTGGCGTTTTCTTCCACGTAATTGTTCATCAGAAACTCAAAAATATACCGGGCATTGCGCTGGCCGGCAAACCGGTTCATTGCATAAATATCCTCCTGATCAATAAGGTAAGATTGATATTCGTAGAGCATTTCCCCGGTAAGTCCCCGGTATCGAAAACGCCCGTTAATATTGTCGGCGGTAAATAAAGTACTGTACAATACCTTCATGCCCGCATCTTCGGGTTGTTCATCCACTGTTACAAATTCAAACCATGTATTGCGTTCAACAGTGCGCAGGAGAAATTCCTGGCGATAAAGAATGGTATCTACCAGGGCACGGTCGGTGTGAATGCGATCGTACTCCACAAGTTCGGTCTGGGCTAAGGTAAAGATGAATCGTTTGCCCTCGTGCGACAAAAACATATCAAACTCTTCCGGGTTGAAAACCTTTAGGTTAAACTCCCTGAGGCTTTCATTTAAAGCATGGACGAAAATGCTGTCAGCCCGCTCAATATCTGTATTCCGGAGAAAATAGCTTTGCTCAATATCTTCATATGCATCCGCATAACCGGGGTTCATGTAGATATCAAAAGGATAATAGTAAAGAAAGGTAAAGGAGGGTGGAACCAGCATTACGGCAATGTTTTCCCTTTTTTCCAGAAACCTGCTGGCTGTTCTTTTCCCCGGTGCGCAAGACGATATGGTGATCATAACGGATGCGATGAGAACCAGTAAAAGTGATTTGGAATTAAAGGGGATCAACTTTGATATAAAATGCATGTTCAGATTTATAATATTTCTTAAACGCAATGCAATAGAGTTTATTATCTGTAATTATAACAACCCCTTTGCTGATATGTTGATAAAAAAACAGCACTGCAATTCAATGTACTGTTTTCCTTTGAATTGCAGTGCCGGTTTTTTGCATTGTTCCTAAATACTAATTTACTGTGGCCAGTTTCTCTCCGATCTCCCTGCCATAGTCAAAGCACTTTTTGAATTCGTCATCGTGCGGAGTGAATTTTATAAAAACCCCTTCTCCGTGTACATCAAGCTTCAGGTTTTCCAGGGTGGAGTTGATCAGTTTTACTGCTTCACCGCTCCAGCCGTATGAGCCAAAGGAGCCGCCAATTTTTCCCTTGTCCCTGATGGGGCTGATTACGGCAAACATCCGGTATACAGGCAGTAAAATGTTCTGGTTAATAGTGGGGCATCCTACGATCACTCCCTTGCTTTTGGCAATACGTTCATCAATATCGCCCAGGGCCATGGTTTCAATATCGGCAACTTCCACTTCAAAATCTCCGGTTGATCTGATCCCTTCGGCAATTTTTTCGGCCAGCATACCTGTATTGTGATAGGCAGAAACATAAGGGATGAAAACATGTGTTTTTTCAGGCTCCTGAAGGGCCTCGCGGGCATACTTCTCTGATACGTCAACCCATTTTTTCCATTGGGTAAGCAGCAAAGGGCCGTGGCCTGTGAGAATACCATTTATTTCAAGGGGGCGTATCTTTTCAATGGCTTTGAGCATAAATTTGCTGAAGGGCTTCAGGATCACATCAAAATAGTATTTGAAAGCATCATCAAATTCGCCTACCTGGTCATCATACATTTCATGATGGCAGTAATGACATCCGAAAGAATCGCAGGTGAACAGGTATTTATCCTCCTCGAGATAAGTGTACATGCTGTCGGGCCAGTGGAGGTTGGGAGCCGAAATAAAACGAAGGGTTTTGTTGCCCAGGTCAATGGTGTCGCCATCTTTCACGATCTGGTTTTTAAAATCCCTTCCCAGAAAATCTTTCAAATAACTGATAGCCAGGCGGCTCCCAACTACTGTGGCGTTGGGTGCCAGCTCCAGAAGGTTGCCCAGATTGCCGCTGTGATCGGGCTCGGTGTGGTTGAGTACAATGTATTCAATTTCCGAGGGATCGGTTACTTGTTTTATTTTTGCAAGATAGGTGTCCCAGAATTTGGCTTTGCTCGTTTCAATAATGGCTTTTTTCTCAGCATTGATAAAATAGCTGTTGTATGTGGTGCCAAACTCGGTTTCCATTACCACATCGAAGGTAACAATGTCATAATCAAGGATACCAATCCACTTCACATCGTTGTTGATATCCAGAACCTTTGTATCAGGTACTTTCGCATCTTTCATTTTAAAATTGGTTTTATCTGGTTAATAAATATTTTCAGGAAAACTATTCGCGATCCGGTTATTCAAAATCGAGGGTGATCTGTCTGGCATCCGAAGGATCACCATTCTGGTTGTTTTTAAGGATCCCGTTTCCGGTTGCCTGTGGTGTGTCGGCATTTTCTTCTCCATCTTGCTCATTGTTCTCTTCGGGTGCCTGCTGAGTCTCTGGCTCAGGATCGGGTATCAGGGGCTCGAGCCATTCTACCGATCCAACTTCGTAGGTTGACAACCTCTTTCCTTTGGCTTTCATCCCTTTAATTCCGATAAACTCATCCACGTTGATCTCTTCTTCATTTTTTTGTTTCCTTCCGCCGGGAACCAGGTTTACTTTTAGCTGAGGGTACCTGGCAACGGAAATGGTGATGAGTTTGCTTTCTTCGTGCTCGCTGATGATGCTTTGAAACTTTTCTGACAGCTCCGGATGAAAACGTTTAACATAGTGTTGTTTGCTCTCCCCGTCGTAATATACGGCAGTGATGATCCGCTCGGGGTTGAACCGTTCTATAAGAAGGGGGTTGGTGTCAAAATGGGCCGATAATTCGTACCCGATGGTCCGGTAGTTGCCCGACTGGAAAAGCGAAAATATCTTATCGTCGCCCTTGAATGCCCCAATGTATTTTCCTCTCTTGTCCACGTTAAGTCTCAGCACGTTCTCATCAAACCACAGGTTGAGTGCACTCAGGGTAGAAACACCCTGGTCTTTGAGTACGATCTTTCTTACCTGGTGCCTGGTGAGCAGATTCCCACCTGCACTTCTTCCTTTTATGGCCAGATCGCTGAAGTTAAAGTCGAATACCGATTTTTTGAGCTTTGGCTTGTAGCGCAGGTGCACGGTTACGGTTTCGGCTTCGCCATTGGGATTGGCGGTAAAGTAAAGTACTTTGGAGCCTTTGGTCCCTTTGGTGAGGTTGTATTCCTTGTCGCGGGTTACCCCTTTTACAAAGAACCGCTTCATGTAGGCTGCTCCAGCATTACCATCCTGGTAAATAAGGTTGTAGATGGTGCGGTCGTCGTTTTTCTCGAATACCGCGATATGAATGATGTCTTTACCCACAAAAGATTTGTCGGCAACCTTGGTTACCAGGAATGTGCCGTCGGCCCTGAACACGATAATATCATCAATATCAGAACAGTCGCAAACAAACTCGTCCTTTTTCATGGATACACCGGCAAAACCTTCTTTGCGGTTAACATAAAGCTTTTCGTTGGCTACGGCAACCCTGGTAGCTTCAATGGTTTCGAAGGAGCGGATCTCGGTTTTACGTTCCCGGCCTTTGCCATATTTTTCCTTGATCTTCAAAAACCAGGCAATGGCATATTCGATCAGATTGGCCAGGTGCTTGTTTACCTCTTCCAGCTTTTCCTCCAGTCCCTTCATGATCTCATCGGCCTTAAAGGTATCAAAACGGCTGATCCGCTTAATTTTGATCTCGGTAAGGCGGATGATATCGTCGCGGGTAATTTCGCGGTAAAATTGCTTTTTGAAGGGGTCCAGCCCTTTGTCAATGGTTTCAATGACCGATTCCCATGTTTCGCACTCCTCGATATCGCGGTAGATGCGATTCTCGATAAATATCTTTTCCAGGCTTGAGAAAAGGAGTTGCTCAAGCAATTCGTGCTTCTCTATTTCAAGCTCCTGTTTCAGCAGGTAAACAGTGTGATCGGCCGAGATGCCAAGGATCTCGCTCACCCCCAGGAACCTTGGCTTGTTGCCTTCAATCACGCAGCAGTTGGGCGAAATACTTACTTCGCAGTCGGTAAAGGCATAAAGAGCATCAATTGCCTGATCGGGAGAAATGTTGGGAGCCAGATGCACCAGGATCTCCACGTTCCGGGCCGTGTTGTCTTCAATCTTTTTTACCTTGATTTTTCCCTTTTCATTGGCCGACACAATGCTGTCGATAAGGCTTACTGTGGTGGTTCCGTAAGGGATCTCTGTAATAACCAGGGTTTTTTTATCCTGGATGCTGATCTTGGCCCTTACCCGTACTTTTCCGCCTCTTAAACCGTCGTTGTATTTAGAGAAATCGGCATTGCCACCGGTTGGAAAATCGGGAAGGATCTCCACTTTTTCCCCTTTGAGGTATGCCACTGAAGCATCGATAAGCTCAATGAAGTTATGGGGAAGGATCTTTGATGCCAGTCCTACGGCAATCCCTTCAACACCCTGGGCCAGCAAGAGCGGGAACTTTACCGGCAGGGAGATGGGTTCTTTGTTTCTTCCATCGTAGGAGTTTTTCCACTTGGTGGTTTTGTGATTGAAAACCACTTCAAGGGCAAATTTTGAAAGCCTTGCCTCGATGTACCGGGGTGCTGCAGAGCTGTCGCCGGTGAGGATATTGCCCCAGTTACCCTGTGTATCGATGAGAATGTCTTTTTGACCCAGTTGCACCAGCGCATCGCCAATGGCAGCATCACCATGGGGGTGATACTTCATGGTGTGCCCGATAATGTTGGCTACTTTGTTGTAGCGGCCATCATCCAGATCTTTCATGGCGTGCAGTATCCTGCGCTGAACAGGCTTCAACCCGTCACGGATTTCAGGAACAGCACGTTCAAGGATCACGTAAGAGGCATAGTCCAGAAACCAGTCCTGATACATGCCCGATATTTTGGTTACAGTCTCGGCACCTCCACTCTCCTCTCCTGAAGACATTTCTTCAGGGTTGAAACCTTCTGGGGTTTCATGCTTCTCCTGGTTGTTTTGCTCTTCGTTTATGTTGTTGTTTTCGTCCATTTATTGTTTCTTCCTGGCTTGTTAATTTTTCCGGTGCAAAGGTAATATATAAAGTTGTTGGAGAAAAGAGTGGTGTATTGATATTGATGAATTCCATCCGTTATTTTAAAAACCTCAGTAAAAATACTTCAGCCAGCAGGAATGCGAGACCAATGAGCAGGAACAGTCTCCAGAGCTGCCTCCCGCCCCGCATCACTTCCATTTGTTTTTCAAAGGAAACATTCCCATGTTCAAAAAGGAAAGTATTGCCGTGTTCATACCCTGCAATGATTTGTTCGATCTCGCCGGGGCTGTATGCTTCAAGCAGGGATTCGCGCCGGTCGTAGTTGAAAGAAAGGTTGCGCAGAAGGGTTTCCCCGGCATTCAGATCATAGGTTCCATGCTCACGGATCTGACCATGCAGCATCAAGTGGATATTGTTGTTAATGTTGCGTGCCTCGGGAATAACTTCAAGATTGCTGCCGCTGATCTTAAACAGGCTTCCTGCTTCGGGCTGGTAATTCCTTACCATAACAAACTCATCCTGCCCAATAGTGTAAGATAGGGGATAAAAAGCTGCACTGTGCAGGGCAATATTGTAAATGGTGGGCACAAACATGGCGTGGCGCTGGAAGTTACTGAAACTATCGTTTGCCGGAACTGCTGACAGATAAACCCTGCCTCGTCCGGAAGGGATCTCTGTAAAGAAATGATTGCCATTCTGAAGTTGCATAAGATATTGCTCCCTTCCACGTGTTCGTTGTTCAATGACAAAATATTGTTCCACCACAGGCAAATCAATGTTTTCGGGCATTCGGTCAAATACGCCACTGTAGATACTGTGCAACTCATTGATAGAGGTAACCCTTGTGGACTGGGTGTCCAGTTGCATCAATGCCGGAGCCTGCAAAGAGGCCAGCAACTCGTTGTATGAAGGCAGGTCAGCATTTCCGGGAGGAAAAATAAGCATGTTACCCCCTTCATCCACATATCGTCTAAGTTCAAGTGCCAGGCCGCTGCTGATCACGGGCAGTTCATTGACGATGATCAGGTTTTGACTGCCAAATTGCGAAAAGTCTATAGCCCCTGCATTCACGTTTTGCAGAATAAAGGTTTCATCATTTCCCAGCAATGCGTTGATAAATCTGTTGGCTGAAGTTTGATTGATTGCCATTACGGGGATATTCTCGCTGAGTGCGAAGCTGAAAAAATATCGGTCATCAAAAGTAACCGGATGATCGGTGATCTCCACATAGCCCTGTTGCAGCGATACATCATCGAGGGTAAAGGGAAGGGATACGGTTTCAGCAGCATTGGCCCCCACATTATAGGTGGCCACAGATCGCTGTGAGCCGTTTACATAAAGCCTCACCGGCTGGTTTTCCAGTCTTTGGTCTGAATCGTTGAAGATCCGTACCTCGATACTGATCACCTGATCTGCCAGCCTTACCGGATTTTCAATCCACACAGAGTCAATGAAAACATTAGCAGGACGTTGTGCCTGAAAAGGGATCATGAAGTAATCAATGAGGGTATCCGGTTCTGCTTCCTGCAGGCGGGCAATATTTTTCTGGAAATCGCTGAGGATGAATGCCAGTTTCTGTTCATTGCCTGGATCTTGCTTCAAGAGCTCGGCTTGCCTTAGCATAACTTCGGGAATTTCTCTTACCGAGGGGCTGTAGGTAACATCTGCAAGCATGCGCAAAAACTCATCCCTGCTCACAAAGCGCTGATGACGGGCTTCAAAATCGTTGGTAAGCAACTGATACTGGTCGGTGGGATCAAACATGGCTGCAATATCTGCTGCTCCTTGCTTTGCCTGGTCCAGAAGGCTGCCGTATGCAGATCCGGCTTCCATACTGAAAGAGTTGTCAATGAAAATACTAAGCTTGTTCCCTTCAGGACGTGTGTCGGCGTCTTTGATCGGTATAAATGGCCTGGCAAATGCCATTACCAGGAATATGATGGCAAGTATGCGTGAAAGCAATACGAGGATATGTTTCAGCTTTGCCTGCTTTTTTGTTTCGTCATGAACGCGTTCAAGAAAATTAATGTTGGAGAAATAGATCTTTTTGAACCTTCTGAAATGGAACAAATGGATAATGATGGGGATCATTATGGCTGAAAGGGCAAGCAAAAACCAGGGGTATATAAAACTCATAGTGAGATCTGACTTACTGTTGCAGAATAATTTAGTAATGTAATTAAGTTAAACCCGGCAAAATTAAGGTTTATTGTTCAAAACACTTCGTGTATTGTTTTTTTATAACTTTTTTACTCGCTCGAACATGCAGACTTATAAATACTTTACTGCATATATGGGCTATATATTTAAGTAGTTTTAATTATTTTTTTTCAATGTTTCTTTCTTTTTTTAGTAACTTGCGCCCCGTTTTCCGATTTTTAACC
>SLIL01000332.1 GCA_007135645.1 Bacteroidales bacterium | reverse complement strand
TGCCTTATGTAGCAGATCTTTTAAAATAAGGGAGGATATATAAATGGAAATAATTTTGAAACAAGATGTTCCCAATTTAGGGTTCAAAGACGATATCGTAACTGTAAAAGACGGCTATGGCCGCAACTATCTTATACCCAAGGGAATGGCAATTCTTGCTATTTCTTCTGAAAAGAAAAAGCTTGCTGAAACTCTTAAGCAAAGAGCTTTTAAAGAAGAAAAGGTGAAAAAAGAAGCTGAAAAGCTGGCCGAACAAATGACTGATATCCACGTAAAGATTGGTGCCAAGGTAGGGACATCAGGAAAAATTTTCGGCTCTGTGAATGCCATTCAGATTGCTGAAGCCATTAAAAAACAATACGACATTGATATTGACCGCAAGAAGATCATGGTTGATGGAGATGCTGTAAAAGAGGTAGGCGTTTATAAAGCAAAAATCAATCTGCACAAAGAAGTGCGCTTTGATATCAAGTTTGAAGTAATCGCTGAATAATTGAACTGATATTTTCAACAGACCTGCTTCTACCCCGAAGCAGGTCTCTTTTTATATACCGGTATGCTAAGTGCCTCCAAAATAAAACTCATCAGATCATTAAGCCTGAAAAAATTCAGGAAACAATATGGGCTGTTTATTGCTGAAGGAGACAAAACGGTAAAGGAGCTCCCCGCATCCGATCTGGAGATCACTGAAATCCTGGCATTGCCCCAATGGATAGAGAACAATACCATCCCTGCCACTATTCCCATAACTCCCATTAGCCCAAAAGAGCTTCAACGTATCTCTGCCCTATCCACACCTAATCAGGCTGTGGCAATGGTTAAAATACCTGATCATGATTTTAAAAAGGTTGAGCCGGCAAAAAATCTGGTACTTATACTCGATAATATTCAGGACCCTGGCAATCTCGGTACTATCATCAGGACAGCGGACTGGTTCGGAATAATGGATGTTATTTGCTCCCCCGAAACAGCAGATATATACAATCCGAAAGTAATCCAGGCTACCATGGGGTCATTTGCAAGGGTGAAGGTTTATTATAATGACCCCAGGAGCGTGTTGCAAAGGTTACCTCAGGGGACTCCTGTTTTGGGTGCAACTCTACAGGGTAAAAGCATTCATAAAACGAACCTGCCCAGCAGGGGAATTCTTATTACAGGCAATGAATCAAAGGGAATTTCCAAGGAACTGTACCCATTTATTACCGATGAGATCTTTATTCCAGGGAAATCTGGCAACAAAGGTGCTGACTCTTTAAATGCTGCAGTAGCTACAGGTATAATACTTTCGGCAATCATAGCCAATCGCGGCTAAATACGAGGGATAAAAAACTCCTTTTGGTCACAAGATTGATCAAAGTCTGAAAAAAATTTTTCTCTTCAAACAACAGTCATCATTTATAGGTTATTTTTGCATTAAATAAAAATTTACGAAGATGACATTAATTGAATGGGACAACAACCTGTACAGTGTAAATATTGAGAAGTTTGATAATGATCATAAAAAACTCCTGCAATTTATAAATGATCTGCACCAGGCCATGATGCAGGGTCAAGGTAAAGCAAAACTTTCAAATATACTCGATGAATTGCTTGACTATACCCGGTATCATTTTTCTGCTGAAGAAGCGGAAATGCAGAAAGCGAATTATCCGGAGCTGGAAAATCATAAGAAACTACATAAAGAACTTACCGATCAGCTTCATCAATTAATTGAGGATTATAAAGCCGGAAAAAAGGAAGTTTCCATTGATACTTTTCGCTTTTTAAAAGAATGGTTATTTAATCATATCCAGGTAGTTGACAAAAAATATGAACCCTGGCTTAAAGCCAATTCCTGATTTTTCCCGTGAATAAGCTATATTGGTTGATCCTAAAGAGAATGAGAATAAACAAAGTGGCTGATTCATGGTTTTACACTTTATAATCATTAATAACTTTTAATCATCAATTATTATGCAGGCATTTCTTCTTGCCATTATCCTTCTTGCTTTGGCCATTGGTGGTATTGCCATCAAAATGTTTCTGGTACCAGGTGGTACTTTTACCAAAACCTGTGGCAGTACCTTTGACCCTGAAACCGGCAAGGCAAAGCCATGCGCCTGTGCATCGGGCAATCCTGATGACTGCCACAATACGGAAGAAGAGAAAAAATCTTCTGATTTGATTATTAATATCAAGCCTTACAAGGGATAATCCGTAGAAGATTTACAATTCCTCCCTGGGAATGATATTTAGCCCTGGCGTGGTATACGTAGCAATTTTATCCAGGCCTGAAGAATAAATAAAGAAAGCATCCAGGTCCTCTCTGTTTTCCACAAATTCCTTAGATCTTTCCAGCCCCATAACCATAAATGCCGTAGCAAAAGCATCGGCGGTCATAGCATCATTGGCAAAAACAGAAACACTCAACAGGTTGTGATCTACGGGTCTTCCAGTGGTGGGATCGATGGTATGCGATAAGCGTTGTCCATCTTTTTCATAGTATTTTCTGGTACTTCCTGAAGTTGCCAGTGCCCTGTTGTGCAATTCCACAAGAAAAGCCCATTCCTGTTGCGCATACATATGCTCTGCAGGTTTTTCAATCCCGATTCTCCATCCGGTCCCGTCAGGCTTTAAGCCACGTGCTACCAGATCACCGCCTATTTCGACCATATAGGTGGTTATTCCCATAGTTTCCAGCAACAAGCCAGCCAGATCTGCTGCATAACCTTTGGCGATGGCGTTAAAATCAAATTGGAGTTCAGGGATCTCTTTAATAATCCGGTTGCCATCAATGGACACCTTTTGAAAACCCGTCAATCTTCTTAAACTATCAATTACTGCATCAGTCATGGTCTGAGGCATTTCGAAACCAAATCCCCATGCATTTACCAGGGGAGAAACGGTAGGGTCAAACGCCCCATTGGTTTGTTGAGCAATTTCGAGGCTTCTTTCCAGTACGGTAAGAAAATATCCATCTGCTATATCGGTCTCATTGCGGTTTATTCTTGATATCCTTGAATCGGGAACATAATAGGAAAGAGACTGATTAAAGTGATGGAACAAACTGTCAATTTCTGCCTGGTAATTATTTCCCTCCTCACAGAAGTACGATACTGAATAAAATGTCCCGAAGATCACCCCTCTGAAATTTACCAGCCCTGGCTCCGCTTTTCGTTGCGAGCAGCCCGCCAGAAACAACAATGCAACCAGAAATAAACTTTTTACAATTCTCAGGTTAGTCATGGTTTTATCATTTGGTTTTTACCTTTTCTATTTAATGGTATGAACGATAATCCTTATTTACTTATTTTTTCAATGGTTCGGTATGTATCGAGATAAACGTCTGATCCCCGTAAGTCTTTTTAAATGTTTTTTCCAGATCAACGGTAATTTCATGCGCTTGTTCAATATTCAACTCCCTGTTTACCTTGATGTGAATATCAATAGCAATCTGATTTCCAATTTTTCTTGTTTTCAGATCATGAGGATCATGCACTCCTTTTACCCCTGCTGCAATCTGCAATATTTCGTCTTCATGCTCTTTGGGCAAGGAAGTTTCTATAAGTTCGAGCAAAGTATCACGGGTGATCTTAAAAGCAATTTTGAAGATAAAGAAGGAAACAATAACCGCGGCCAGTGGATCAAGGATCACCCATTTGCTTCCCAGGAAAATAGCTCCTCCAATACCCAGCAATGTGCCAAAGGAAGAGTATACATCACTGCGGTGGTGCCAGGCATTAGCCAAAACGGCCTGACTACCCACTTCCTTACCAACCCTGATGGTATACCTGAAAAGGATTTCCTTTACAATAATAGACCCCAGGGCAGCATAAAGAGCACCATATCCGGGTCTTGAAATAACTTCTCCCTGCCACACCAAAAAAATTTTAGCTCCACCTGAGTACAGAAGCCCTATGGCAACCAGGATCAGTACTCCACCCACAAAGGCGGTGGCAAGGGTTTCAACTTTTCCATGACCATACTTATGATTGTGATCTTTGGGGCGGTGAGCAACAGACAAACTTGTTACTACAACCAGATCGGTGGCAAAGTCACTTACAGAATGTACTCCATCAGCCACCATAGCAGCACTTCTGGCAAGTATCCCGGCTGTAATTTTTATGACCGTGAGAAAAATATTGGCAAAGAATCCAAGCCAAATAACCTTTCTTGCACGGGCATTGAGGTCTTTATTCATGTTCTGGAGTGAAAACAATTAAAAAGCCCTGAACTTTTTGTTCAGGGCTGCAAAGTTAACCACCAAAATCATCTAAATCAATATTTTCTTCAGGTACACCCAGATTATCGAGCATTTTTAATACCGCCTCGTTCATAATCGGTGGGCCACAGAGATAGTATTCCAGCTCCTCGGGTTCTTCGTGTTTGCTGAGATACTTATCCAGAACTACCTGATGGATAAACCCGGTATAGCCGTTCCAGTTATCTTCGGGAAGAGGTTCAGATAAGGCTATATTGAATTTAAAATTCGGAAACTCCTTTTCAATCTTCCTGAAATCTTCCTCGTAGAAGATCTCTCTTTTTGACCTTGCACCATACCAGTAGGATACTTTCCGGTCGGTTTTCAAGGTTTGAAACAAGTGGAATATATGAGAGCGCAGAGGGGCCATTCCTGCTCCACCGCCAATATAAACCATTTCGCGATCGGTGTCCTTTATGAAAAACTCACCATAAGGCCCTGATATGGTTACTTTATCACCGGGTTTTCTTGCGAATACGTAGGACGAACAGATCCCGGGGTTAACCTTCATAAACTGGTTCTTTTCCCTGTCCCAGGGCGGTGTGGCAATACGGATGTTGAGCTTAATAATGTTTCCTTCGGCAGGGTGGTTGGCCATGGAGTAAGCCCTGAATACAGGTTCGGGGTTTCTCATCTTCAGATCCCACATTTTCAGGCTATCCCAGTCATCGCGAAACTTTTTCTCAACTTCAATGTCTTTTCCAAAGTCAACCTCGCATGGGGGTACATCAATCTGGATATAGCCTCCTGATTGAAAGTCAAGTTCCTCTCCTTCAGGAAGCCTTACGACAAATTCTTTGATAAATGTAGCCACATTATCGTTGGATACCACTTCGCATTCCCATTTCTTGATTCCGAATATCTCTTTTGGGATTTGTATTTTGAGATCTTCTTTAACCTTTACCTGGCAGGATAGCCGCCATTTGTTTTGTATTTCCTTGCGAGTAAAGTATCCCACCTCGGTGGGCAGAATATCCCCTGCCCCGTCGAGCACCTGGCATTTACATACTGCACAGGTTCCGCCACCACCACAAGCGCTTGGGAGATAGATGCCCTGCTCCGAAAGTGTATTGAGCAGTGTATTACCTGAGTCAACACGCATTTCTTTCTCATCATTGATGGTAATTGTTACCGGACCGCTTGGAATAAGCTTATGTCTTGCGTAAAGCAAAACTCCCACAAGCATAAGCATTACAAACAGAAACATAACCACACTGAGTGATATAATCCAGAGATTTCCTATTTCTAACAATATCATGATTTAGCAATTATTGTTGATTGATTAACATTACAATTCAATACCCATAAAGCTCATAAAGGCTATTCCCATGAGCCCGGTAATAATATAGGTAATACCCAATCCCCTGAGGGGTGCAGGTACATTAGAATAACGGATCTTTTCGCGAATGGCTGCAATTCCAACTATTGCAACAAAAAAGCCTACTCCACTTCCTAAACCAAAAGAAACAGCTTCACTCATGTTTGCATAGTTTCTCTCCTGCATAAAGAGAGATCCACCAAGTATTGAACAGTTTACTGCGATCAGGGGGAGGAATATCCCGAGGCTGCTGTAGAGCGTTGGGCTGAGTTTTTCAATAAGCATCTCTACCAGCTGCACCATTGCAGCAATAATAGCAATGAACATTATGAAGGTGAGAAAGCTCAGGTCAACCGATGCAAACTGTGGTCCAAGCCATGCCAGAGCACCCCTGCCAAGGATATAATTCTGGAGCAGATAATTTACCGGTACGGTAAATCCAAGCACGAAAACCACAGCAGCACCAAGGCCAACGGAGGTATTTACCGTGCGTGATACGGCCAGGTAGGAACACATCCCCAGGAAGTAGGCAAAAACCATGTTGTCGATAAAAATTGCCCGAACAAATATGCTAACTAATTCTTCCATTTTTTTTCTTGTTTAAAGCGTTCTTAAATATTTAACATGGTAATATCAGCTTACATCAACCAATGACCTGTCGCGATGTCTGTGAACCCAGATAATTACACCCACGGTGATAAGCGCCATGGGGGGAAGTATCATCAGTCCATTGTCAACATACCCGATCTGGTACATGAAATTGGGGATTATTTGATAACCCATAAGGGTGCCGGCTCCAAGTAACTCGCGAACAGCCGCCACCAACAACAGAATAGATCCATAGCCTGCAGCATTGCCAATGCCATCCAGGAAAGAAGGCCATACTTTGTTATTAAGAGCAAACGCTTCAAGGCGTCCCATAATGATGCAGTTGGTAATGATCAACCCAACAAAAACTGATAGCTGACGGCTTACATCGTAAACAAAAGCCTTAAGCACCTGGTCAACAAGGATTACCAGGGCAGCAATAACCGTTAACTGCACGATAATACGTATACGTGGAGGAATACCATGCCGCAACAGGGAGATGATCACATTGGCAAATCCCATTACTGCCACAACAGAGATGGCCATTACCAGTGATGCCCTCACCTGCACTGTGATGGCAAGTACAGAACAGATCCCCAGAACCTGCACCGTGATAGGATTCTCTTTACCTATGGGCTCTGAGAGCAACTTTTTATTACGTGGTGAAAACAACGTTTCTTTGGGTGCTGTATTTTTTTCTTCGCTCATAGTGTTTTCTGTTTTTGAAAATAAGGTTTGTAAACTTCTAGACCGTTTCTCAACATAGCAGTAACGCCGTTGGAGGTAATGGTTCCACCACTGATCCCGTCAACAGCATGCTCATCGCCAGCCGGGGCACCTCCCCTTACTACTACTACAGGTTTAAAATTACCGTCGCGGTCAAAAATTCTTTTGCCTTCGAATTGTCTTTCAAACGGAGGGTCTGCAATCTCTGCACCCAGCCCTGGTGTTTCGCTGGCATGATCAAAGTTGGCCCCAGCAATAGTAACAAGGTCTTCCCTGAAGCTCAGATACCCCCAGATGGGGCCCCAGAGGCCAGCTCCCCTCACCGGGACAATGTAAAACAATTCACCGTCCACATCAGCGATAAAAAGAGGTAATTGCCTTTCTTCAACAGGCCTGCGGTTTTCATCCTGCAGATCTACCTCGAAGGCATCTCCTTCAATTTCTTCGCCACGGTAATTAAGTACCTTTGCTTGTTTGATATATTGCTCAAAAAGCTCAATAGCTTCGGCACGGGGGGCAGAAATACCAATGGTTGAGAGTATATTCTGCATTTTTTCTATACGCATGTTGCGCTCCTGCAAAGGTCTTAAGAGGGTTGCAGCTGTTGATAATACCAGTGCAACAACAATCACCATTACGGAAGCATACATAAATACATATCTGTTACTCATTTTTTCCAGTCATTTTAAGGTTTTAAACCTGGGTTTGTATTCGAACCTTTTTCATTCGCTTAAGCCTCTTTTTAATGTTGGCTTCAACCACGTAGTGATCGATAAGGGGGGCAAAAACGTTCATGAAAAGAATTGCAAGCATCATTCCTTCGGGATACGCCGGATTAAGCACCCTTATGAGGACAGTGAGAACACCGATCATAATCCCATAGATATACTTCCCGGTATTGGTTTGAGATGCTGATACAGGATCGGTAGCCATGTAAACGGCCCCAAATGCAAAACCACCCATGATAAGGTGCTTGTAAGCAGGCATGGCCATAAAGTCGTTCACAGCAAAAATATTAAGAATCCATCCCATAAACAATCCACCCAGGAAAACTGATGCCATGATCTTAAAGCTGCCAATACCTGTAGCTACAAGAACTATTGCTCCAAGAAGTATGGCAAAGGTGGAGGTTTCTCCAATGGATCCGGGTATAAATCCAAAGAACATATCGAAATCGGATGGCATATTCCCCTCACCTGAAAACATAACAGCCAATGCAGTTGCTCCGGAGTATCCGTCAACAAACTGCTGACCTTCCTGCAGGGCATCATACACCCAAACCTCCCCAGACAAGTAGGCAGGATAAGCAAAAAACAGGAATGCACGAGCCAGCAATGCCGGATTAAGGATATTCATACCCGTTCCACCAAACACCTCCTTGCCAATTACCACAGCAAAAACTGTTGCCACGGCAACCATCCAGAGTGGTGTTGTAACAGGTATTACCAATGGGATCAGCATTCCTGAAACCAGGAATCCTTCGTTGACTTCGTGATCACGGGCAGAGGCAAACATAAACTCTACTGCAAGCCCTGAAACATAGGATACAATAATTATTGGAAGCACTTTGGTAAGACCAAAAATTACCTGATCGATAAAATCGACCTCTAACCCTATTGCTTTGTAATGCTGGTAGCCTACGTTCCAGATACCAAAGAGCAATGGCGGGATCAGTGCAATGATCACATGAAACATGGTACGTTTCATATCGATTGCATCCCGGATATGGCTCCCGCTTCTTGTTACATCACCTTTTACATAAAGCAGTGTTTGAAAAGCCTCAAATGTTCTGTAAAGCTTCTCAAAGCGTCCACCTTTATGAAAGTTAGGTTCAAGCTTTTCTATCAAATTAATTAATGCCTTCAATTTTATCTCTTTTTTGTGTTTATAAAATCAGCTTCATTAAATATTTACTTAAGCAAATTCTTTCCTGATCACATCCAGGCCATCGCGTATGGTATCCTGAATGTCAATTTTTGAGGGACACACATACTCGCAAAGGGCAAAGTCCTCAGGAGACACTTCATAAATACCCAGTTTTTCCATCATATCGATATCATTGATCATGATAGATTTTAAGAGTTGCATGGGCATGATATCCATAGGCAAAACCTTTTCGTAAACGCCTGTAACCACAAAGGGTCTTTCACCACTTCTGATGTTGGTATTGAGCCTGAATTTTCTCCATGGCATAAGGAAAGCCGGGAATGAACGGGAAATGCTGAATTTATCAATGTTTGGAGCAATCCAGCCAAAAATTTCAGGTTTATCGCCCTCGGGAATAATGGTGATCTGATCGTGATAAAAACGAAGATAATCATTGAGTGCTGCTTTTGTGCCCGTAAGCACATCGCCACTGATATACCTGGGTCGGATATCAGCCTCAACACGCACATTGTTCTGCACCACATCTTCAATCCTTGCACCCTGAATCACTTTGTAATAACGGGGGTTGAGCACTTCCGAACCGGTAAGTGCAATTATTTTTGCAGCATCGTAAATTCCTTTCTCAAAAAGGCGTCCAATCATTATTACGTGTTGCACACCGGCATACCATACAATATCACCCTTGTTGATGGGGTCTACATGGTGGATCTGAATACCAACATTCCCTGCGGGGTGAGGCCCCGTAAATCTGTTTACAACAACATTTTTTGCTTCTGTAAACCCTCTGTTTAAGGTGTTTTCAGCATGAACTCCCAGGTGAACTTTGCCGTCTGTAAGTTTTGAAAGGGCATTTAACCCTGTTTGAAACTCCTGCTCCTGCCCATTGAGGATAAAATCAAGATCAGCGCCCAATGGTGCACTGTCAAAGGCCGAAACAAAAATTGCTTTGGGGCTCTCCTGCGGATTGGCTACAACTGAATAGGGTCGCTGTCTTATTGCCGGCCACAAGCCACTTTTAAGAAGTTTTTTTACAATTTCTTCGCGAGATAACTGCAAGGGATCAGCAGCACCGAAATCCACATGGTTATCAGCACCGTCAGCGTCAATGGTTACGCGCAATATCCGCCTTTTATCTCCCCTTACCAGATCGGAAAACACCCCACTAACAGGAGAAGTATAAAAAATCTCCTCATTGTACTTATCAAAAAAAAGTGGAGTACCTGCTTCTACCTTGTCACCTTCTTTCACAAGCATTTTGGGAGTCAGGCCGTGAAAATCAGGGGGACAAACACCATATTTTGCCGACCTGGAAGCACTGTTAAGGATTTTTTCTGCCTCCCCTTGCAAGGGGATATTCAATCCTTTCTTGATCTTGATTGGTTTTGACATTTCTCAGTTGTGTTTAAAAAGAATTTAATTGAGCAAATTTATGGATATTTTTAGATCTTTGAAATAATTTTGGCAGGTAATACTATGGAAAAAATATTACCGGGAGAATAAATACTTATTTTTGTCAAACACTGTTTATATTTAAGCAGCACGCAATTCATACCTGAAATACCTAAAAACTGAAAAACCAAATGCAAAAGTTAATTCTGGTCTTACCATTTCTTTTATTTTTTATTTGCGCCCAGGCAAATAACAGAAATAATTCTATAAAGACAATAAGTTATAAGAAACAATCAGATATATTTGAAAATCAGCCCCCAGCAAGTGATTACTTTGAGGATAATTACCTGCGATATGGTGATTTCGTATATCAGAACAACATTAAAACTATTTTGTTTAACCGCAAAGGTTGGGAATTTTCTCCTCCTATTATAGAATTTAATTCGGGAGAAAAACTGGTACTGCAATTTGATGACCTGGATGCAGATTTTAAAACCTACTCCTATACCATTATCCACTGCAATGCCTTGTGGCAACCTTCAGATCTGAGGAATTACGAATATATTGAAGGTTTTTATGAAGATGTGATCAACGATTACTCTTTCTCGCGAAACACAAGAGTACCCTTTACCCATTATTACCTGGAATTTCCCAATCATAATATGCGCCCTAAATTACCGGGCAATTATATACTGAAAGTTTTCAGTGATAACGATCGGGAACGACCCGTTTTAACCCGGCGATTTATGGTTTTTGAGCAACTGGTAACTATTGAAGCAACTGTAAGACAAGCTACTGACCTTCAATTTCGCGACACAAAACAAGAGATCCGGTTCAATATTAACACCAGCCTGTATCCTATCCCCAACCCCTTCCGCGATTTGAGAGTTGTAATAACCCAGAATGGAAGATGGGACAATGCCATAATTGACCTGAAGCCTCGCCTGGTGCAGGGAAATATGTTAATATATGATCATGAACAAGGAAATTTATTCAAAGGAGGTAACGAATTCAGAAATTTCGACACGAAAAGCCTCAGGCACAGAAGCCTTAACGTAGATCAGATAAATTCTGTTGCCAATGGATGGGAAGTAATTCTCAGAAAGGATCAGAACCGTCGGTTCTTAAGATATACTACCCGAGACGATATCAATGGCCGGTTTTTTATCAGAACAGAAGATTACCCCGATGATATTCTCGAGAGTGACTATGCATGGGTGTATTTTACCTTGCCCCACAACAATCCCATTACCGACGGCAATGTTTATGTAATGGGCGATCTGACCGACTGGGTCTTTACTCCAAAAAACAAGATGGAATACAATTACCGCGATTCGCAATACGAACTAAGGCTACTTCTTAAGCAGGGCTTTTATGACTATCAATACGCTTTTCTGGAAGATGGCAGCGACATTGCTGATGTATCTTTTTTTGAGGGAAGCCACTCCATAGCTGAAAACGATTATACCATATTACTGTATTACCGTAAACCGGGAGATCTTTTTGATAGCCTGATTGGGGTGCAACACCTCAATTCGGGAATTTAAGGCAGCGACTTTATCAACAGCAATACCTCTTCCGGACAAGCAGTATTTTACTATTCCCGCATTCATCCTCCGGTCATAAGATGGATAACTGCCACATTGTCCCCGTCATTTATTATGGCCTTATCGTATTGCTCTCTTTTAATGGTTTGATCGTTGATCCTTACCAGAAGCATCTTATATGAAAAATTTTTTACCTCCAGCAATTGTTCTACTGTTAATTTGTCGTATCCTTCAATGGTCTCTGGCCTGTTGTTAAGTGTTATTTTCATAATTCATTCAATAAAATCAAACTTCCCGGATAAGCAAAATAGTTTATCGGATCTTTTTTATCCAGAATGGAAGCTTTTTTGTTGTTTCTTCAGATTGATCAATATCTTTCCAGGACATACTTGCATGCATTTGAGGATGTTGCACATACCCCAGCTTTTCCCAGAACCCATTCAAAGGCCTGTACTGGTCTGGTTTTAAATGATGATCATCAGGACGATTCAAAGCACAAAAACAACTGTACCTGATCTGAGGATGCTTCAATGCCTCATCTTCCCGATATTGAAAGAAAAGCTTTCCAAACCCTTTGCCCCTGTATATCCTCTCGAGCAGCGACTCACCAAAATAAAAATACTCTTTCAGGTTGAATCCGTTTTCCAGGAATGGTTTCTGGATAAAATCTGCTTCTTCCGCTAACGGGATACAGGTTGTGGCACCAATGATCCTCTCACCATAGAATAGCAGGAATACTCTGGAGTTGGGGGCTTTGAAGTATCTTCCAAGATACTCTTTTTCGTATTCAGGGGACCCTTCGTAAAGATAAGGATAGTCCCTGAATAACCTGATCCGAAGATCGGCAATGGCATCGATGTAATTCCCGGCCTGCTTACCTGAAAATGCTTTTACTTCAAATTCCATATTGCAAATTGCTTGATAACTGAAATGATTTGTTCCTGACTTTTTTAAATCATGAAAAAATTCTTCATTGTGCTGTCAGGCTTACTGGGTTTCCCAGATGAAATGCATTAAAAAACCTTTCTTGCTTCCGTTTTAATAAAATCAAGAGCTTTACGGGTGGCAGATTTTTCCACGCTCATCTCAAGGATTTTTTTGCTCAGGTCAGTACTGGTAGCATCCTCGGGAAGCCGGGCGGCAGCAGTGT
>SLIL01000440.1 GCA_007135645.1 Bacteroidales bacterium | reverse complement strand
GATAAAAAATTCACCCAATGGCTTTCGGATAAAAAGTTTCTTGATAATAACGGAGAATATAAGCTCTTCACTTTTTCTGATGTCTTTGTTTCTGCTCATAAAGTAGAGAATCAACGGATCATCCTGGAAAGTGATACGGCTGAATTACTCCTCTCTTTTTATGCCGAGAAGGATATTGAACCTTTTATTCTTGGTATCTTCAAAAATCAGGAGTTTAAAATTGGTGATTCAAAAGGGAAAGTAACCATTAAAACAGAAAACATTTCCGTATTGGATCTCCCGGCATTTAAATCCGGGGAAAAAATTGTTTTCTCCTGCCTGTCGCCCATGCTGATTGCTGAACCCGGAAAAAATAACGAAAACTTCCTTTCGCCCGATCAAAAAGACTTTGATAAGGTTTTCTTTAAAAGCCTCATGTTTAAATATGCCAACCTGATTAAGTATGCTTCCGGTGCTTCCGGTGCCGGGCTGTCAGGTCTCAATGACCTTCAGTTTAAACTGATGGGTAAACCCAAACCCCGAAGCGTAAAGATTAAAACCGATACCCCGCATCAGAAGTCGGTAAAAGGTTATATGTTTGACTTTGAAGTAAAGGCTCCCAGGGAGTTAATGGATATAGGATATAATGCTGGTTTTGGAGAATTGAACCATCTTGGGTTCGGGTGTTGTAAAATAAATGGATAAGCAAAAAAAAAGCCCCTTTTTCGGGGCTTTTTTTGTGGCGGAGAGAGAGGGATTCGAACCCCCGGAGGTGTTACCCTCAACGGTTTTCAAGACCGCCGCAATCGACCACTCTGCCATCTCTCCGGGGGCAAAAGTACAAAAAAAAGTTTTTTACGCAACAAAAATTATTGCCATTTCCACCTATTTTGAGTTGTGGGTATGTAAGCCCTGACAAATCAGGGGTTTTGATGTTTTTTCAAAAGTGATAATGCTACTTTTTCGGGTTGTCTTAATAAATAATTACCTTTGATTTTGAATCTGCAGCAGACAAAAGAATACTCCATATACCAAAATCTTATCCCGGTCTACATATAGTTGAATACATACTGTTAAATTTGTGGTCGCTGATTCTGACTGTTTTTGATATTATATAAATACCATGCTTAAACTCGCAATTGTTATTCTGAACTGGAACGGGAAAAAATTCCTGGAAAAGTTTCTCCCTTCAGTGATCACCAATTCGCCTTCCTATGCAAAAGTTTATGTGGCAGACAATGGTTCTGTGGATGGATCTGGGGAACTGGTTACAGAGCAATTTCCGCAGGTACAGTTTCTGGATCTTGGTAAAAACTTAGGCTATACCGGGGGGTATAACCTGGCATTGGAGCACATCGATGCACAGTATTATGTACTTCTGAATTCCGATATCCAGGTTGAACCCGGTTGGGTGGAGCCGGTGATAGATCTTATGGACCAGCATCCTGATATAGCCGCCTGTCAGCCTAAAATACTTTCATGGCACAATCAGGACGAGTTTGAGTATGCTGGTGCCAGTGGCGGTTTCATTGATAAGTATGGATTCCCTTTTTGTCGTGGGCGCATCTTTGAATACCTGGAAAAAGATACGGGACAATACAACGAGCTACTGGATGTTTTCTGGGCAACGGGAGCATGTATGTTTTTAAGAAGGATAGATTTTGAAAAGGCTGGAAGACTGGATGCCGATTTTTTTGCCCACATGGAAGAGATTGATCTTTGCTGGCGTTTGAAAAGGATGGGCAAGCGCATCGTTTGTCAACCTTCATCGGTGGTATATCATGTTGGTGGGGGCACACTGCCCAAAAACAGTCCGATGAAAACATTTCTCAATTTCCGCAACAACATCCTGTTGTTATCCAAAAACCTTCCTGCAAATACATTTTACATCATCCTTTTAAAACGGATCGTTCTGGATTTTGTAGCTTCTGTAAAATTCCTGTTCTCCGGCCATATAAAGGATTGCTTTGCTGTTCTCCGGGCCCATATCTACGTATTAATGCTCATGCGCAAAAAGCGGAACGAAGGCAAGGAGCTGCCCTATATTCCTGTAGAAGGGGTGTACAGAAGAAGCATTGTAAGGGAATACTTTATCGCTGGCAGGAAAAAGTATTCACAGCTTGACCAGGCCAGATTTGGACGAATGTAGGGTAAATTATTCTTGCAGGTGTTTCAGGCCAGGGGCGAGAGGAAGCTTTCCAGGGCCAGGCGGTAGCCCTCCAGCCCGAATCCGCTGATGCTCCCCGCACAGGCAGGGGCAATATACGAGGTGTGCCTGAAATCTTCCCGGGCAAAAACATTGGAAACATGCACTTCAACAACAGGGGTGTTGATGGCCAGCACCGCATCAGACATGGCTACGGAAGTATGAGTGTAGCCCCCGGCATTGAGGATAATGCCATCAGCAGAAAACCCTTCCTGGTGCAACTTGTTGATCAGCTCCCCTTCAACATTGCTCTGGAAGTAATCTATTTCTATCTGCTTGTATTGTTTGCGCAATTTTGCCAGGTAGTCCTCGAAAAACTGGTTGCCATAGACCGAGGTTTCACGCATGCCCAGTAGGTTAAGATTGGGTCCATTGATAATTACGATTCTCTTTTTTTCTGCCATATCTGTTGTGGTTCATTGTTGTTATACCTGCAAAAGTAATTAAATGGCGCAAACCGGGCGCCAATATATTTTAGGTTGTCTGCAAACCCATCAAGGCTTGTGTGATGTAAATTGCAGATATGTATTTTGAATTTCGCCAAAACTCCCTATCTTTGCAAGCGAATCACAAATAGGGGTGCCCTAAACAATCGGGCTGAGATCAAACCCATTGAACCTGATCCGGGTAATGCCGGCGAAGGGAACGGGATAAGCTTTAATCGGTGGCTTTTTCCCCTATTAGCTGCCTTAAGTTAAACCCAAAAAATTAATCTGACATGAGATGTTTTACAGCCATGCTGGTGATGTTTTTTTTCACCATGCCGGTATTTGCACAGTACACAATCAGAGGTACTGTGAATGATGCAAGCGACAATACCATGCTCACGGGAGCCAATATTGTCGTAAAAGGAACTTACAGAGGCACGCATGCTGCTTCTGATGGTAGTTTTTCGCTGCACAACCTGAGCAGCGGACAGCATATCCTGGTGGTATCGTACCTGGGGTATGAGAGAAAAGAAGTTACGGTTGATGTAACAGGGGATATGCATGTGGAGATCGCCCTGGAACGGTTTTCGTTGTTGAGCCAGGAAGTGGTGGTGAGGGCCACCAGGGCTGATAGCCGCACTCCGGCAACCTTTAGCGAGGTGTCGGGCGAGTTTATCCGGTCAAACAATTTGGGGCAGGATATCCCTTTTCTTTTAAATCTTACCCCAAGCCTTATTACCAGCTCCGATGCAGGAGCAGGGATAGGGT